>JAYUCX010000106.1:0-3690 GCA_043740145.1 Gammaproteobacteria bacterium | reverse complement strand
TCTCGATGCGTGGATGGTGCAGTCCGCGCGCGCCTGTGAGACCTTCGATCCGCAGCTCGATCTCTCCGCCACGCTGCCGCCGGTCAATACGCCGGTATACGTCGCACCTGCGCACGGGCGGTCGGCGAAGCTTAAGCTCAATGGGGAAGCCGCAGCCACGCCGGACGCAACGGTGAGCACGGTGGACTTGTCCACCTACGCCTGTCCGGTACATTTCATGAGAGCGCGCATCGAGCTTGGCAAGCTGTCCGCAGGCGGAGTCATCGAATTTCTGCTGGAGTCAGGCGACGCCACGCAGCAGGTCTCGGAAAGCCTGGAGAAGGAAGGACATGCGATACTCGCCTCGACCAGCGAGGGGGCGTTGACCCGCATGCGGGTACAAAAGGCCACCGCCGTCGCCCATGCCTGAGCGCCCGAGCATCTCTATATCATGGATATTAAATACAAAGTCTCTGAGGTAACAGAGACACTACAAACCATTGCCCGCGAGTACGCGCCGGCCACCCTCGCCTCCAGTCTGGGCGCCGAGGACATGGTGCTCACCGATCTCATCTGCAAACACGCGCCGGCCATCGAAATTTTCACCCTTGACACCGGCCGTTTGCCGGAGGAGACCTATCGGCTCATCCAGCTTATTCGCAGCCGCTATGGACGCGTCTTGACGATCTACTTCCCGCGCGCCGAAGCGGTGCAACAGTACGTGGCACAACATGGCCCCAACGCCTTTTACGAGAGCGTAGACCTGCGCAAGGCATGCTGCCACATGCGCAAGGTGGAGCCGTTGCAGCGCGCCCTTGAAGGCAAAAAGGCCTGGGTTACCGGTCTGCGCCGGCAGCAATCGCTGAATCGCAAAGACATCCCTCTCGCGGAATGGGACGAAGATCACCAATTGCATAAATTCAACCCGCTGGCCGATTGGACGCGCGATGAGGTGTGGGAGTATATCCGCAGCTTTGATGTCCCGTATAATGCCTTGCATGACAAAGGTTATGCGAGCATCGGCTGCGCGCCGTGCACGCGCGCCCTCGCCGTGGGCGAGGATGAACGCGCCGGCCGCTGGTGGTGGGAAGAAGAGACTGCCAAAGAATGCGGCCTGCATCCGAAACTGACCGCAGATGTAACGCAGCAATGAATACATTGGTTATGGAACTTAATATTTCTACGGCGGCCGCGCCCAGCGCGGTGCTCACGCACTTGCAGATATTGGAGAGCGAAGCCATCCACATCATGCGCGAGGTGGCCGCCGAGTGCAAAAACCCGGCGCTGTTGTTCTCCGGCGGCAAGGACTCCATCGTCATGCTGCGCCTGGCGGAAAAGGCGTTTCGTCCAGGGCGCTTCCCGTTTCTGCTCATGCACATAGACACCGAGCACAACTTTCCCGAGGTGATCGCATTCCGCGACAAACGCGCTGCCGAACTCGGCGAGCGCCTCATCGTGCGTTCGGTGCAGGATTCCATAAACAAAGGGCGCGTGAAGCTGCGCCACGAAAACGAAAGCCGCAACGTGATGCAGACCGTGACATTGCTCGACGCCATACAAGAATTCGGTTTCGACGCCTGTTTCGGCGGCGCGCGGCGCGACGAGGAAAAGGCGCGCGCCAAGGAGCGCATCTTTTCGTTCCGCGATGAATTCGGCCAGTGGGACCCGAAAAATCAGCGCCCCGAACTGTGGGACCTGTACAACACGCGCGTGCATCCCGGCGAACACATGCGCGTGTTTCCCTTGAGCAACTGGACAGAGATGGACATCTGGCAATACATTGCGCAGGAAAAGCTCGAAGTACCCATCATTTATTACGCGCACAAGCGCGATGTGGTGTGGCGCGGCGGCTGGCTGCCGGTGTCACATTTAGTGCAGCCTAAGGAAGGCGAGGACGTAAAAAATCTCATGGTACGTTTTCGCACTGTGGGCGACATGAGTTGCACCTGCCCGGTGGAGTCCAACGCCACGACGCCCGAACAGATCATTGAAGAAACCGCCGCGACGCGCATCACCGAACGCGGCGCCACGCGCATGGACGACCGAACCTCGGAGGTCTCCATGGAACTGCGCAAGCGCGAAGGGTATTTTTGATGGACCTACTTCGCTTCACCACCGCCGGCAGCGTGGACGACGGCAAGAGCACGCTCATCGGCCGTTTGCTCTACGACTCCAAGTCCATCTTCGAGGATCAACTGGAAGCCATCGAACGCACTACCGAGCGGCGCGGCGGCGGCGCGATGGACTTGTCCCTGCTCACCGACGGCCTGCAGGCCGAGCGCGAGCAGGGCATCACCATAGACGTCGCGTACCGCTATTTCGCCACGCCCCAGCGCAAGTTCATCATCGCCGACACGCCCGGTCACGAACAATACACGCGCAACATGGTCACCGGGGCCTCCACCGCCAACCTCGCCATCATCCTCATAGATGCGCGCAAGGGCGTGCTCACGCAGTCACGCCGCCATGCCTTTATTTCACACCTGCTCGGCATTCCCCATATCGTAGTGGCGATCAACAAGATGGACCTGGTGGATTATGCAGAGCAGGTTTACAAAAACATCCGCGCCGAGTTCAGTGCGTTTCTCACCCAGCTCGGCGTGAAGGATGCGCGCTTCGTGCCGATCTCCGCGTTGCTCGGCGACAATGTGGTCGAGCGCAGTGTGCACATGCCCTGGTATCAGGGCGAACCCCTGCTCGGCATGCTGGAGACGGTGACCATCGCCCAGGATATCAATCTGCACGATTTTCGCTTCCCGGTCCAGTACGTATGCCGCCCGCCGGGGATGCAGGACTTCCGTGGTTACATGGGCCGCATCGAGTCCGGACGCATCACGGTGGGAGACGAGATCACCGTATTGCCTGCGGGGCTACGCTCCCATATCAAGGAGATCGTTACCTATGATGGCACGTTGAGCAGCGCCTGCGCGCCGCAGTCCATCACGCTCACACTCGACGATGAAATCGACATTTCACGCGGCGACATGCTGGTGCATTCCCCACGTGCGCCGCGGGTAGACAAGGAATTCAGCGCTATGCTGTGCTGGATGAGCGGCGAGCCGTTTGCGCCCCATCGCAAATACCTCATTAAACACACCACGCAAACTGTCAAGGCCATGATGCCGGAGATCGAATACAAGGTGGACGTCAACACCTTGGCGCACGGCCCGGCGATGGAATTAAAGATGAACGACATCGCCCGGGTACGGGTCAAGACCCTGAAACCACTGCTCTGCGACGCCTACCGCGCCAACCGCACCACTGGCGCCTTCATCGTCATAGACGAGCACAGCAACAACACCGTCGCGGCGGGAATGATCGAATAGACGTAGGTCGGCTCAAGCACGCAAGCGCGGAGCCGACCTACGTCAGCCAAAAAAAACGGGCGCCGAGGCGCCCGTTTAAACGGCTATTGTTGTTATTAGGTAAGCTTAGAAGCTGTGCGCTATGCCAACTTCGAACCCGTTATCAAGGCCGCCTGTCGCCAAGTTGTCGCCATCGGCGTACAGAGCGAACAGTTTGGTGCGCTTGGACATCGCATGATCCAGACCTACTGCCCACAGGCTTTGCTCATCTGGGTCACTATCGTTGCCGGCATATTGGATTTTCACGGTGTTAGCACCGAATTTCTGCGCCAAGCCCAAGGAGTAGGCGGTTACGTCATCGCCACCACTTGCATCAGTTCTTTCAAGGACACCGTTGATCGTGGTG
>JAYUCX010000105.1:0-3708 GCA_043740145.1 Gammaproteobacteria bacterium | reverse complement strand
AGGATGTGGCGCTGATCTATCTTGTCGCCGCGCTTCAGATGCAGCACCATGCCGAGATAGGATTGCGGATCGCCCAGGCCGTAGATCGCCGAGACGGTAGCGACGATGATGGTGTCCTCGCGCTCCAGGAGCGCCTTGGTGGCGGACAGGCGCATTTGTTCGATGTGCTCGTTGATCGAGGCATCTTTCTCGATGTACGTGTCGGAAGAGGGCACGTAGGCCTCGGGTTGATAGTAATCGTAGTAGGAGACAAAATACTCCACTGCGTTATTGGGAAAGAACTCGCGCATCTCGCCGTATAACTGCGCGGCCAGCGTTTTGTTGGGCGCGAGAATCAGCGTCGGCCGCTGTACCGTCTCGATGACGTGCGCGATGGTAAAGGTTTTGCCCGAGCCGGTGACGCCGAGCAGGGTCTGAGCAACCAGGCCGTCGCTTAATCCCTCTACCAGGCGCTCGATCGCCTCCGGCTGGTCGCCGGCGGGGGAAAAGGAGGAATTCATGACGAAGCGTCGGGCAATTTCGCTCATAGGGGTTCAGGTAATGGCGTCAATACAGTATAGTAAGCAAATTTTGAGGGCACCTCTAAAAATGCGTCTTTTGTCTTTATGCTGCGTTGGAATTCTGCTCGAAATGCTCATGTACTGGCGTGTACACTCCGCTTTCTCGCAGAATTCCGCCTGGTCTAAAGACAAAATCCACTATTTTTAGAGGTGCCCTTGAGTCATTTATAGAGGAATTCAAGTCTTGAACCTACGACTTGCCAAGCGGGTACAGCTCATCAAGCCCTCGCCCACACTCACCGTGACGGCGCGCGCCGCCGCCTTGAAGGCAGCGGGCAAGGATATCATCGGCCTCGGCGCGGGCGAGCCCGATTTCGACACGCCCGACTATATCAAACAGGCCGCGATCAAGGCCATTCAGGATGGCTTTACCAAGTATACCGCGGTTGACGGCACGCCGGGGCTTAAAAAGGCCATCGTCAACAAGTTCCGCCGTGAGAACGGTCTTGAGTATGCGTCCGATCAGATCCTGGTCTCGGCCGGCGGCAAGCAGAGCTTTTACAACCTTGCCCAGGCGCTGCTTAATGCCGGCGACGAGGTCATTATACCCGCGCCGTACTGGGTCTCCTACCCCGATATGGTGTTGCTGGCTGAGGCGGAGCCCGTGATTATCTACGCGGGGATCGAGCAACGGTTCAAGATCACGCCTCGGCAACTGGAGGCTGCGATTACACCCAAGACACGGCTGTTGGTGATGAACAGTCCGTCCAACCCAACCGGCGCGATTTACAGCCATGACGAACTTGCAGCGCTCGGCGAGGTACTGCGCGATCATCCGCAAGTGTTGATTGCGAGCGACGACATCTATGAGCACATCCTGTTAAGCGATGCACCATTCTGCAATATCCTTAACGCCTGTCCCGATCTCTATGACCGCACAGTGGTCATCAATGGCGTATCCAAGAGCTATTCGATGACCGGCTGGCGCATCGGTTACGCGGCGGGGCCGAAGCCGCTCATCGAAGCGATGAAAAATATCCAGTCGCAAAGCACCTCCAACCCCGCCTCGATTTCACAAGCTGCGGCACAGATGGCACTTGAAGGCGACCAGTCGTTTATGAAAGATTGGGTACGGCAGTTCAAGGAGCGCCACGAGTTTGTGGTCAAGGAATTAAATCGCATCAAAGGTGTGCAATGTCTGCCGTCGCCCGGTGCGTTTTACTCTTTCCCCAGGATGCAAGGCGTGATTGATGAGCTCCCCGGCATCAAAGATGATGTGGCGCTGGCCGAATATCTTTTGAATGAAACCGGTGTGGCGCTGGTACCGGGCTCCGCCTTCGGCGCGCCGGGATACATGCGCCTGTCGTTTGCGACCAGTATGGAAAATCTGCGTGAGGCGCTGGCGCGCATGCAAAAACTGTTGGGCGTAATCTGACCTTTTAACCCAGCGCCTGATGTGCCGCGTCGACGGCGACGCCACACTTGATGGGCGCGTTAAAGTGCGCCAGCGTTTCCTCCAAGGCGCTTAAGCAAAACAGAATATTAGTCGGATTACTCGCATAACCCATCAAACCGATGCGCCAGACTTTTCCTGCTAAGGTGCCGAGGCCGGCGCCGATCTCGAGGTTGTAATCGTTGAGTAGGGCGGCGCGCACTTCGGCGTCGTCAACTCCGTCCGGAATATAAATGGAATTCAACTGCGGCAGGCGTTCGCCTTCTTTCACTACAAAACGTAAGTCCATCGCTTCTATTCCGGCTTTCAAGGCTTGATGGTGACGCTCATGCCGCGCCCATGCGTTTTCCAGGCCTTCCTCTTGCAGAATCACTAGCGCCTCATGTAAGCCATAGAGCGCATTGATAGGTGCGGTGTGATGGTAGGCGCGCTTGCCGCTGCCCCAATAGCCCATCACCAGATTCAAATCTAAAAACCAGCTCTGTACTTTGGTCTTGCGTGTTTTGATTTTTTCAACGGCGCGCTCGTTGAAGCTTACTGGTGACAGTCCGGGCGTGCAAGACAGACATTTCTGGGAGCCGGAATAGATCGCATCAATAGCCCACTCGTCTACTTTTAGCGGTGAACCACCGAGTGAGGTCACGGCATCCACGATAACAAGACAACCGTAACGGTGCGCGATTTCGGTCAAAGTTTTCACATCCGACTGCGCGCCGGTGGAGGTCTCCGCGTGCACGAAGGCGGCGAGCTTGGCGTCAGGATTATTCTTGAGCGCCTGCTCTAATTTATTGGGGTCTACCGCGCAGCCCCAGGCGTCCTCTACCATGACGGGCATAGCGCCGCAGCGCTCCACGTTTTCCTTCATACGGCCGCCGAACACGCCGTTCTGACAGACGATGACCTTGTCTCCCGGCTCGACGAGATTCACAAAGCAGGTCTCCATGCCCGCCGAGCCGGGCGCGGAGACGGGAAAGGTCAGCGCATTTTTAGTCTGAAAGGCGTATTGCAGCAGCGCCTTGATTTCGTCCATCATCGAAACAAACACCGGATCGAGATGGCCGATGGTAGGCCGCGACATGGCTTCCAGGATGCGAGGGTTGACGTCGGAAGGGCCGGGGCCCATGAGGGTGCGATGCGGGGGGTGAAATGATTTAATAAGCATAGTCGTTGTTGTGGGTTAGTTATTCAATTTAAGGTATGGAATAGGGTGCTCACCCATCGGCATCAAGCAGTTCAATCCAATGCCGCACGGGAAGGTTGGATTGGCTTTGCAAGTGCGTCAGACAACCAATATTGGCTGTAGCGATCCAATCAGGCGCACCTGAGCGCAGAGCCTCAAGTTTATTTTTCAGAAGTTTTTGTGATAACTCTCTTTGTAAAATGGAATAAGTTCCCGCCGACCCGCAACATAGATGGCTGTCGGGTACGAAGGTTAACTCAAAGCCAAGCTCCTGCAGCAGGCCCTCTGCCACATTATTTAATTTTTGCCCGTGTTGCAAGGAGCACGGTGAATGGAAAGCGATTTTTTTGGGTGACTTTAGCCTGAACGGACTCATATCTTCTGCAGCAAGTATCTCGCTAATGTCCTTGGCGAGGGCTGAAGTGCGCGCAGCCTTATCTGCATAGTCAGGATCGTGCTGGAGAAGATGCCCATACTCTTTGACCAAAGTGCCACAACCGCTGGCAGTGATCACAATCGCCTCGACGCCCTGTTCAATATGCGGCCACCAGGCGTCAATGTTGCGCCGCATAAAG
>JAYUCX010000104.1:0-8827 GCA_043740145.1 Gammaproteobacteria bacterium | reverse complement strand
AATCTCTACAACTTTATGGACGGGATTGACGGCCTCGCCGGCGCGCAGGCGATCACGGCGGGTCTGGCCGGCGGGATCTTGTTGTGGTGGCTCAATGCGCCGGGGTTGGCGGGGGCGAGCCTCGCGCTGGCCGCCGCAAGCGGCGGTTTTTTAATCTGGAACTGGCCCCGCGCGCGGATTTTCATGGGCGATGCAGGCAGCGGCATGCTGGGTTTCAGCTTCGCGGTGCTTGCCTTGGCCGGTGAGCGGGGCCATGCCCTGCCGGCCGCCGTATGGATGATCCTGCTCGCCTTGTTTATACTGGACGCAAGCTACACTTTGTTCGCCCGCCTGCTGCGGGGCGAGGCGTGGTATCATGCACACCGCAGCCATGCCTATCAGCGTCTGGTGCAGGCTGGTATCCCCCATCGGCGCGTGACCTTATGGGCCCTGCTTATTAATATAGTTGTATTATGGCCCGCTACGGGCATAATATGGGCTTATCCGGGCTTACTGCCCTGGGTGCTGGTAGTGGTGGCAATAGCCGGTTGGCTGTTATGGTGGGGTGTGCGAAGTAAATTCTCAAATCCATAGAGAGGGTCAAGCAGTCAAAAAGTGGCCGCGCAATACCAACCCAACAAACGCACTATGGCACACACTGAAACCAAAATCTCTTCTTTAGATCTCAATCATCGTTACGCAGTCATTGCGCACGATCTGTTCATGGTGACAGTGGCGTGGGCCCTCGCCACCATGATGCCTTATGAACTCTCCAGTTGGATGGCCGGCCTCCCTGGTTTCTTGATATCTCTTCCGTTTGTAGTCATCGCTCAAGGGGTATTACTCTGGTGGACAGGCGTCTATCGCGGCGTGTGGCGTTCTACCAGTATTCCCGATCTCTGGAATATCCTGCGTGCGGTCGCGGCGGGCGTGCTGGCCATCAGCCTGCTGTTGTTTCTCGTCAACCGCATGGAAGGCATACCCCGCACCACCCTGCTGATCTACCCCATCTGCCTGGTGTTTTTATTGGGCGCCTCCAGATTGATCTATCGTGTCTGGATGAGCAACAGCCCGAGCCTGTTCATGTTCCGCAACAAGAAACGCAAGCGCGTGCTGATTCTGGGGGCGGGCGTGGCGGGCGAATTACTCGCGCGCGACATGCTGCAAGACAGCGACTACTACCCGCTGGGTTTCCTGGATGACAAAAAAGAATTACAGGGCGCGCTGATCCGCGGCATTCCTGTGTTAGGGACGATAGACGACCTAGAGAGTCTCGTCCATCGCACCGACGTGGATCACATCGTAATCAGCATGCCTTCCGCGAGTCTAGCGCAGTTGCACCGTGTGATCGCCCTCAGCGAACGGAGCGGCATACCGTTCAGGATTCTGGGGCGCTCACAGGGCCTCGCCACCGCCGAGCCCAGCGTGAAGGGGCTGCGCGAGGTCGTTATTGATGACCTGTTGGGAAGAGAACCAATCGCTCTGGATTGGGAACGTATCAGCAACGGCATAAGGAAGAAGACCGTGCTCATCACCGGCGCAGGTGGTTCGATCGGTTCAGAACTGTGCCGCCAGATCGCGCGCCTCGGCGCGTCAGCCCTGGTCTTATATGAACGCGGCGAATTCGGTTTGTACACCATCGAAATGGAAATGCGGCGCAGATTCCCCAATCTCACACTGCATGCCTGCCTGGGCGACATCTGCGACGTTCCCGCGGTGGATCACTTGCTCTCAACCTATCGGCCGGACATCATCTTCCACGCGGCCGCCTATAAACACGTACCGATGTTGCAAGAGCAGGCGCGCGAGACCATGCGCAACAACGTGCTCGGTACCAAGATACTGGCCCTGGCGGCGGAGAAGCATGGCTGCCCCACCTTCGTGATGATTTCCACCGACAAGGCGGTCAATCCCACCAGCATTATGGGCATCAGCAAACATATCGCCGAGCTGTTCTGCCTCAACCTCAACAAGCGCGCGCAAACCCGTTTCATCACGGTGCGCTTCGGCAACGTATTGGGTTCGACGGGCAGCGTCGTACCGCTGTTTCAGGAACAGATTGCGACAGGCGGCCCGGTCACCGTCACCCATCCCGAGATCACCCGCTTTTTCATGACCATCCCGGAGGCCTGTCAGCTCATCATGCAGGCGGCGGTGATGGGGCAGGGCGGCGAGATTTACGTGCTGGATATGGGCAAGGCGATCAGCATCACCTATCTCGCCGAAGAAATGATCCGCTTGGCGGGCAAGACGCCCGGCAAGGATATCAAGATCGTCTATACGGGGCTGCGTCCTGGTGAAAAACTGTTCGAAGAACTCTTTCATGCCCAGGAAAATCTGTCCAGCACCGAACACGAGAAGATTCTGTTGGCGCACCCGCGTGAGGTGGACTGGAAACCGCTGAACGAGACGCTGGACGAACTCGAACGCGCCTGCCAGGTCTACAACGAAGAATGGGTGCATGCGGTTATCAAGAAATTGCTCCCGCAACTGGACGAATCGGTCGGTGCTGCTTCGCAAAAGGTGGTCAGCCTGAATCGCTTAAAGCATTAACAGCCTGCTGAAAAAAGTGATCAGGGGATGCAGCGCAAGGCGGAAAGGGGCGAAGAAGCAGAGTTGACACGTAGTCAATGAGCATTTTGAGCCCGTTTCCAACGCCGCGATGCGCCCCTCAGCGTGTTTTTCAGCAGGCTGTTAAGCCGTTGTTGGCTGCAAAACTGGAATGACGATCTACCAGGGCGCCGCTGAGTATTGTCATGGTACAGTCCCAACGGCCGGCGTATTACTCACCAACCTGGGGACGCCCGATGCCCCGACCCCGGCAGCCCTGCGCCGCTATCTCGCCGAATTTCTCTGGGACCCGCGGGTAGTCGAAACCCCACGCCTGTTATGGTGGCTGGCAATGCACGGCGTCATCCTCCGGATTCGTCCCGCCCGCTCGGCGCACGCCTATCAAAAGATCTGGACCGAACAGGGCTCCCCGCTGCTGGCCATTTCCCGCCGCCAGGCCGAAGCTGTCAAGCAGGCGCTGCAGGCGCGGTTCAACGGACGGGTCGCTCCCGGCATCCTGCCTCCCGTGCGGTACAGGGATGTACCAATGTCGCAGGAGGCAGGAAGCCGGGAGCGACCGACATTAGTAGAACCCTTCGCTATCGCTCTTCCCTGTACGTCAGTCGTGGTCGCGCTCGGGATGCGTTACGGCACGCCTTCTATTAGAGAGGCCTTGGAGCAACTGCGCGCCGCTCAAGTGTGCCGCATTCTGGTTTTCCCCCTATACCCCCAGTATTCTGCGTCCACCACGGCCTCGACCTTCGATGCCGTGGCCCAGGTCTTGAAGACCTGGCGCTGGTTGCCTGAACTGCGCATGATAAATCACTATCACGACGATACTGGTTATATCAGTGCCGTAGCCAACAGCATCCGCGATGCATGGCGGAACCGGCCTCCCGCCGAGCGGCTGATGTTTTCCTTTCATGGCCTCCCTAAACGTTATCTCCTGCAAGGAGACCCTTACCACTGCGAGTGTCATAAAACAGCACGGCTGATCGCTGAACAATTGAACCTGCCGAAGGATCGTTGGCAGGTGGCCTTTCAATCGCGCTTTGGGCGTGAAGAATGGCTCAAGCCCTACGCCGATCATACACTGCAAGAGTGGGCCAAGGCCGGCGTCAAGAGCGTGGATGTCGTCTGCCCCGGTTTTTCCGCCGATTGCCTGGAGACGCTTGAGGAGGTCGCGATGCAAAACCGCAATATCTTTCTCAACGCCGGTGGAGAAAGCTATCACTACATCCCTGCGCTCAACGACCGTCCCGAACACATTAAGGCATTGGTGCATCTCATCGAACTGCATACTCAAGGCTGGCCTGAATTGGATGCAAACGCGGATCAGCAGGCTCGTGATGCGGAGACGAGCAAGCGGCGCGCACTTGATCTGGGGGCAAAACAGTGAATCAATTCAACGAACGTCCCAAGATGAAAAACACGGCGAATATTTTTTATATTTTCAGCGGCCGCTGATGCGCACGGGGCTATCAAAAACCTTTTCTAGAACGATTCGTTCAAGATTATATTTGATCGTAGAAATTTAAATTCTTATTGCACTCTTGACTTTTGTGGTTATAATTACCCACACCATAACTGGAGCGGAGTAAAAGATTATGCGTAAAACTAAAACTGCAGCGAAAAAACCCGTGAAAAAGATGGCCAAGAAAAAAGTGACTCGGGCAAAAAGAAGCGTAGCAAAGAAAGGCGCGATGGCTAGGGCCAATGCACTCGCAAAGAAACTAGCAGCCAGAGAAAGAAGGGCGCTCGCCCGCGCCAAGGCCGCCGCCAGAAGGACGAGGATGGCGATTGCCAAGGTCGCCGCCCGTATGCGCGCTGCCAAAGAAAGGGCGTTGACCGCATTCGAGAAGAGGTGGGAACGCAAATATCTCGCCAGTCAGGCCGCAAAGAAGCGGGCCGCCGCCAAGAGAAGGGTTGCGCGCAAAAGGGCCGCTCGCTTAGCGGCACGGATGGCGCGAAGGGCAGCTGCAAGGCGTTAAGAAACACTCTGCACTCTCCGGGAGCCTTGGTCTCCTGGAGAGAGTGCAGGTTTTTTAAACTACACCCTCAAAGACCTGTACATCCACCAGTGTTCCGGCCTCCACGGTGCCGGCTTCCATGGGCAAGACAATAAAACAATTGGCCTCGCTCATCGAGCTTAAGATTCCAGAGCCTTGTTCGCCGGTGCTGCGGACAATTAATTGGCCAGCCGCATCCCTTTCCAAGATTCCACGCTGAAATTCCATACGCCCAGGCGCCTTTTCCAGGCGTGAGGCGCAAGGCACTTTGAATAAAATATCGGATGTTTTGGGTTGACCCATCAGACGGCGCAAGGCGGGTTGTACGAGTTGATAAAATGTCGTCATCACTGAAACTGGATTGCCCGGCAGGCCGAAAAACCACGCATTTTTAATCTTGCCGAAGGCCAGCGGACGGCCGGGTTTCATGGCGATCTTCCAGAAATTGACCTCGCCAAGCTTTTCCAAGGTCTCCTTAACGAAGTCCGCTTCGCCCACCGAGACACCGCCGGATGTGATGACCACATCGGCCATAGCGGCGGCGCGCAGAAACGCGGCCTCCACGTCGTCCATACGATCACGCACTATGCCGAGATCCATAGGCTCAATACCCAGGCGAGCAAGCATTCCATATAAGGTATAGCGATTGCTGTCATAAATCTCACCGGGCCCGAGTGATTCACCCAACGAGCACAACTCGTCGCCGGTGGTAAATACTGCCACGCGTGGCAGTTGGGAAACGGTTACCTCCTTGATACCCAGTGAGGCAAGTAGGCCAAGCTGCGCCGGTCCGATCGGCATCCCGGCGGATAAGGCAACTTCGCCCACAGCGAGGTCCTCGCCCGCCTGACGCACATGTTGCCCCGGCTTGTGCCCGGCGCCGATGCGTAACGTGTCGCCGCCACGCTCGGCCTGCTCCTGCATAACAATGGTATCAGTACCCGTCGGCAGCATCGCGCCGGTCATGATGCGCGCGCACTCTCCTGATTTTACCGCGCCACTAAAGGGCGTGCCCGCCCAAGCTGTTCCAACGACGCGCAATTCGCGTGTTCCGCTCATCGGTAAATCACTGCTCGAAACGGCATAACCATCCATTGCCGAATTGGTGTGCGCGGGCACGTTCCAGGTGGAACGGATGTCCTCGGCGAGCACTCGTCCCAAGCTTTCACGCAACGCTATGGTTTCCATTCCATTGAGTGACTGTATCGCGTCCTCTATGCGTTGCAGGGCCTCGGCAACGGTGAGTGAATTTAGATCATAGTCTTGCATGTTAGTTTTTAGCTATTCAGTGTCGTTGTGGCACAGACTGATGTGCTCCTCGCATAACTGATGGTCATGAGGCGTGTTGATATTCAAGAAAGCCTCGGGCTGATCGGAGAAATCGGCCACCGCCAAACGATGACGTCGCAACCAGTCTTCCACTTTACGTCCTCCGCTCATGAGATAGCTGTGCAGGTCGGTAGTAAGAGCGCGAGGTATCATAGTATAGATGGGTTGCAAGCGCATACCATCATGCGCCGTACATAGCTCCGCATTTTCTCTCATCAGCGTCATCATCATACGCTGCACTAAATTGTTAGGGATCAGAGGCGAGTCACAAGGCGCTGTGACGATATAGTCAGTCTGTGTTGCACACATCGCACTGTGCATCCCTGCCAGTGGGCCGCAGTAGCCGTCCAGCTTATCAGCCACTAAGGTAAGACCGTAACTCGCATAGCTCGCGTGATTACGATTGGTATTAATTATGACCTTGCTGACCTGTGGCGCCAATCGAGCCAGTGTATGTTCCACCAATGGCTTTCCCGCAAACTCCAGCAGCCCTTTGTCCACCCCGTTCATGCGGCGCGCACGTCCGCCCGCAAGAATAACGCCGGTAATGGTGGGGGATACGGGGTGCATAAGCACCCTGTAGCAAACCTCATACCATACGAAAAATAACCGGAAAGGGGTATTTATCTCACCCCTCCACACCCTTTTTGCACCAACTCCGCTTACCGGGCCGCACTGTTGCTTCTCTTTGGTGCAGATTTTCCCGCGGGTCTCCTGCGGTGAGTCTTAATGAAATAAAAATGTGAGATTCAACAATTAGATAGCTATCAAAACTGCACTTGGCCCATAACTTGCTGAGCCGCCTTCAATAGGATTTGAAGCGCGAGGCCTCAGATGAAAGAAAAGCTGGTGTTGATCGGTAATGGCATGGCAGGAGTACGCACGCTGGAAGAGCTGCTGAAAGCGGCGCCTGATAAATACCAAATCACTGTGTTTGGTTCCGAGCCTTACGGCAATTACAACCGCATCCTGCTGTCTCCCGTGTTGGCTGGTGAAAAGACCGTAGCTGAGATCATGCTGAATGATATGCAGTGGTATGCGGATAATGGCATTACGCTGCACTGTGGTAAAGAGGTGGTGGAGATAGACCGGGCTAAACGCAAGGTTATCGCCGATGATGGCACTTGTGCCGACTATGATCGTCTGCTGTTGGCAACCGGCTCGAATCCATTTGTCGTCCCGGTGCCGGGTCACCAATTGGCTGGTGTGGTGACGTTCCGGGATATCCGCGATGTTCAATTAATGATGGATGCGTCCAAGCAGTCTCGGCACGCCGTGGTGATAGGCGGCGGGCTGTTGGGTCTGGAGGCGGCGAACGGATTGATGCGCCAGGGCATGAATGTCACGGTGGTGCATATACACGAAACCCTGATGGAGCGTCAGCTCGACAGGGTGGCAGGCGAGATGCTGCGCAAATCGCTGGAAGAACGTGGCATGCACTTCCATATGCCCGCGCAAACCGTGGAGATTTTGGGCGAGGAGCGCGTGCGTGGCGTGCGTTTCAAGGATGGCTCCGAACTCTACGCTGACCTCGTGGTCATGGCCGTTGGCATACGCCCTAACATCGAGCTGGCCAAAAAGGCGGGCATCTATTGCGAGCGCGGCATCGTGGTGAACGACACGCTGCAAACTTATGATCCCTGCATCTATGCAGTGGGCGAATGCGTGCAGCATCGCAGCCAAACTTACGGTTTGGTCGCGCCGCTGTTCGAGCAGGCCAAGGTGTGCGCCAACCATCTCGCTCACTTCGGCTACTCACGCTATCAAGGTTCGCTGACTTCCACAAAACTCAAGGTCACGGGGATTGATCTATTTTCCGCAGGTGATTTTACCGGTGACGACAGCACTGAGGAAATCGTGCTTAAAGATGCTTCACAGGGTACGTACAAAAAGCTAGTGCTTAAGGATAACCGTATCCGCGGCGCCGTGATGTACGGCGACACGGGGGACGGCGCATGGTACTTCCAGCTCATGCGCGATGGCTCCGATATCGGCGCATTCCGCGATCATCTGATGTTTGGCCAGGCCCATCTGGGCGATTCCGGCCACGGCGGACAGAACAAGGCCGCCGCCATGAGCGATGCGATGGAGGTGTGCGGTTGTAACGGCGTGTGCAAGGGCGCCATCGTCAAGGCCATCACGGAAAAAGGTTTGTTCACGCTGGAAGAGGTGCGCGTGCACACCAAGGCCTCATCGTCTTGCGGCTCGTGCACCGGTTTAGTGGAACAGATCATGGCCTCTGTGTTGGGCGGCGGTTATACGGCCGCGCCCAAGGAAAAACCGTTGTGCAAATGCACCGACCACACGCATGACGAGATACGCAGAGTCATACGTGAACAGCATCTACTCACCATACGCGAGGTCATGCGCTATTTTGAATGGCGCACGCCGGATGGCTGTCACTCCTGCCGTCCAGCGTTGAACTATTATCTGTTGTGCGCCTGGCCCGCGGAATATCAAGATGACCCGCAGTCGCGCTTCATCAATGAGCGCGTGCACGCCAACATTCAAAAGGACGGCACCTACTCAGTTGTGCCACGCATGTGGGGCGGCGTGACCAATTCCAGCGAGCTGCGCACCATCGCCGACGTGGTGGACAAGTTCAATATTCCGACCGTCAAGGTCACCGGCGGACAGCGCATTGATCTCCTCGGCGTGAAGAAAGAAGATTTGCCCGCGGTGTGGGGCGACTTGAACAAGGGCGGCTTGGTGTCCGGCCATGCCTACGGCAAGGCGCTGCGTACGGTGAAGACCTGCGTCGGCAAGGAATGGTGCCGTTTCGGTGTGCAGGATTCCACAGCGATGGGCGTGCGTCTGGAAAAACGCACTTGGGGCTCGTGGATGCCGCACAAATTCAAGATGGCGGTGAGCGGTTGTCCGCGCAACTGCGCCGAGGCAACTATCAAGGATTTCGGCGTGGTCGCGGTGGACTCCGGCTGGGAGCTGCACGTGGGCGGCAA
>JAYUCX010000103.1:0-3774 GCA_043740145.1 Gammaproteobacteria bacterium | reverse complement strand
ACCTGCTGGACAAGGCCGTCTCGGATACACAGCCACGCGCTTTAGATCTGGAGTTATTGCTGGCGCGTGGAGAGCGAGGAAAGGCAGCGAATAATCATGAAGAATTACTCTTTACGTTATTTACATCGATCCCGGCTGCTCCTCTCCCGACGGCTGCGGTGACTTACCTGGCGGATACCGGCGAGCACGCAGAAGGCTGGTGTCTGCGGGCCGATCCGGTTTACTTGCAAACCGACAATGCCCGCGTCATTATGCTGGGGAATGACTATCTGAACATAAATCAAGAGGAGGCCGCGGCGCTGGAAGGAATCTTACGTCCCCTATTCGAAACAGTGGGGACACAGCTTGAAATATCTCATCCCAAACGCTGGTATTTACACCTTGCAGAAAACCCCTGCGTTGTTTTCCGCTCGCTCCACGAAGTCCTCGGCCATGACATCCACGCCTATTTACCCGATGCAAAACGTTGGCGCAGCCTGTTAAACGAGGCGCAGATGGCGCTGCACGAGAGCGGTATCAATAAAGCACGCGAGGCGCGAGGTGAATGGCCGATCAACAGTCTTTGGTTCTGGGGAGGGGGAACATTACCGGCCGCCGAACCGTCTCGCTTTGCCAAGGTATGGAGCGATGAGCCGCTGGCTGTGGGCCTTGCAAAACTGGCAGGCGCTACCCACGCCGCGCTGCCCTCCGGTGCGCAGGAGTGGTTGAATCTCGCCAACACCCCGGGCGAACATCTGGTGGTGATGCAGCGCCCGGAACCTGATTTTGACATACAGGGACGTATTAATGTCGCGGGAGGCAGGACGCCGGGAGCGACTGTCGAGCGTTTTAATACACAGTGGGCCGCACCGCTCTGTGCGGCGTTACGCGGACGCATGTTAAAAAGTTTGTCTTTATATGTTGGCCACGGGAGCGTTTTTCACATTAACCGCTCATTACTTGGCCGCTGGTGGCGGCGGAGACGCTCGCTCGCATTCTACCTGTGAACACGCCTTTCTCATGAAGATCATTCGCCATTCTCACCCGCCCCTGCCATTTCAACTGCCCGCTGATCTGCACCCGGTAGTTGCGCGTGTCTATGCGGCACGTAAAATAAAGCGCGCGGAAGAACTCCAATATGGACTGGAACAGCTCCAGCAACCATCGGCGCTGAGCGGCATGCAGCAAGCCGTGCAGTTGCTGAGCGATGCCTTGCAGAAACGGAAGCGCATCCTGTTCGTGGCCGATTTCGATGCCGATGGCGCGACCAGTTGCGCGCTAGGCGTGCGGGCATTGCGGCTCATGGGGGCACAGGATGTGCGCTACGTCGTGCCCAACCGTTTTGAGTTCGGTTATGGTCTTACGCCGGAGATCGTAAACGTCGCAGCGCAACAGCAGCCTGATCTGATCATCACGGTAGACAATGGCATCTCCAGCGTGGAAGGCGTTGCGCGCGCCAAACAACTCGGCATACAGGTGTTGATTACGGATCATCATTTGCCCGGCGCGCTATTACCCGCCGCCGACGCCATCGTCAATCCTAATCAGCCAGGTGACGAATTCCCCAGTAAACACCTTGCCGGCGTCGGGGTAATTTTCTACGTGATGCTGGCGCTGCGGACTCAGTTGCGGACGACCGGTTGGTTTGCGGCCGCTCCCGGCGTCCTGCCTCCCGTGCCGTACAGGGATGTACCAATGTCGCGGGAGGCAGGACGCCGGGAGCGACCGGCATTAGTTCTTCCCTGTACGTCAGAAAAAAAAATTCCAGAACCGAATCTTGCACAGTTGCTGGATCTGGTCGCGCTCGGTACGGTCGCCGACGTCGTCGTGCTCGATCACAACAATCGCGTCCTGGTCGCGCAAGGTTTGGCTCGCATCCGGGAGGGCCATTGCCAAGCCGGCCTGCGCGCCCTCACCGAAGTCTCCCAGCGTCAGCAGGATCGCCTCACCGCCGGCGACCTTGCCTTCGCCTTGGCGCCGAGGCTGAATGCCGCCGGCCGATTGGAGGACATGTCGCTCGGCATCGAATGTTTGCTTTGCGATGATTACAGTCAGGCACTCACTATGGCGCAACGGCTTGATGAACTCAATCGTGAACGGCGCAGCATTGAGAGCGAGATGCAGATACAGGCCTTGGATGCACTCAGGACGATGCGTCTCGATAATAACGACGCACTGCCCTATGGGCTCTGTCTGTTTGATCCCGATTGGCATCAGGGCGTCATCGGCATCCTCGCGGCGCGCATCAAGGAGCGCACCCACCGACCGGTGATCGCCTTCGCGCAGGCCAATGAGCAGGAGATTAAGGGCTCGGCCCGTTCGGTCCCGGGACTGCACATCCGCGATGTGCTGGACAGCGTGGCCGCACAACATCCTGGTCTGCTCACCAAGTTTGGCGGTCACGCGATGGCGGCGGGACTCACCTTGCGACGCGCGGATTATGACGCATTCAGCGCCGCCTTTGACCTCGAGGTGCGCAAGCATCTCACTGAAACTGAACTGCAAAGAGTAATGTTGAGCGATGGCGACTTGTCAGCCGACGAGTTGCAATTGGAACTGGCCGAAGCCTTGCGCAGTGCAGGGCCGTGGGGTCAAGGATTTCCCGAGCCGCTGTTTGATGGGATATTCGAGGTCGTGAGTCAGCGTATCGTGGGTGATAAGCACCTTAAGTTAGTCTTGCGTTACCCGGGCGATTCAAGAATTTTTGATGCAATCGCGTTCAACTCCATACACGAGGGTTCGCAGCCCCTGAGACGCGCGCGCATTGCCTATCGGCTCGATGTAAACGAATACCGTGGCCAGCGCAGCCTGCAACTGCTGATCGAGCATCTTGAGCCTGTATAAAGCGGTTATTTCTTTTTCTTATTGGCGCTTAGGCCCAGTCAAATATGATTCGAGGGTAAGGCGATGAAAGGCTCAGTTACGGAGGGCTAAATTTTTATTGGCGGCCAGTTTATTACTCGCCAAGCTGGCCGTTATCCATTTCCTTATGCGCTGGGAATCCGCGGCGATACTGGACTTCCCCGCGGCATCGAGCAGCACCACGATGAGTGGCCGCACCAGATGAGTCTGCATCACCAGGCAATGACCTGACGGTTTGATATAACCTGTTTTGCTGAGACCGATCTGCCAAGTTTTATCCTTAAAGAGCGGATTGGTGTTTTTATATTGGAGGACGCGGCCTTGCTCCAGATTGTATCTAGCGGTAGTGGTAATTTGACGTATTAGAGGATAGCGATAGCCAGCCTGTACCAGTTTGACCAGATCTTGCGCGGTAGAAACATTGCCGTCGCTCAGGCCGGTGGCGTCTTCAAAATGGGTATCCATCATGCCCAGGGACTTGGCCTTGGCATTCATCGCCGCGATGAATGCGTCGTAGCCGCGGGGATAATTGCGCGCCAGTGCGGAAGCGGCGCGGTTCTCCGACGACATCAGGGCCAACTGCAAAAGCTGGCCCCGGCTTAGGACGCGGCCGACCGCAAGCCGCGAGCGTGAGTGACGAAGGGTGTCAACGTCCTCATCTGTAACCCGGAGCTTTCGGCCGAGTGACGATTTTGCGTCTAATGTGACCATCGCGGTCATGAGCTTGGTGATCGAAGCGATCGGCAATACCTGGTCGGTGTTCTTGGCGAGCAACGGCTCGCCGGTCTCCTGGTCGAGCACCAGCACGGCGCCCGAGCGCAGCGCCAGTCGGGCGGGTTTGGCAGAGAAACGCGAATGTGTGGCCGCCGTCTTATGCAGTTCGCCGGCGGCCCAGGCGGGCAGGCTCGCGGCGGCCAGACAGACAAACAGCGC
>JAYUCX010000102.1:0-3776 GCA_043740145.1 Gammaproteobacteria bacterium | reverse complement strand
AGAGGTCGGCATGCGCCAGCATGGGCTCGAGCAGCTTGCGCTCCTGAGTCAGCGCCTCCGCCAGCGGCAGACCCTGGTTGGTCAATGGGTGTTTGCGGCGCGTCTCGCTGAACCGCTTCAGCAGGATCTTTTCGTCGGCATCGAGAAAAAAGATCTCGCAGGCAAGGCCGGTGCCTTTAAGCTCGTCCAGCACCTCCGGGAATTGCTCGAGATCGGTGCTCAGATTGCGCACGTCTATGCTCACCGCGGCGTTCTTGTAACTGCGCGTCGGCATGTTGATGATTTGCTCGGCAAAGGCGGGTAACAAGCCGACCGGCAGGTTATCTATGCAATAAAATCCGAGGTCCTCGAGCGCCTGCAGGGCGGTGCTTTTACCCGAACCCGAAAGGCCGGTGACGATGATTAATTTCATGGCTAAGATGAGTCCATGACGCGCCGCTGGCGTTTACTCAGATCGGCGTGAGCCAAATAACCTTGCTGCTGCAGTTTGAAATTTTTGACCAGAGTTTCCACCAGCAGGGCGGTCGGGCGGCCTGCTCGCAGCGCCAGACGGATTCCTGGAATGTCCACATCGAGCAGGCGGCAGGTATTGTGCATCAAGCCGGCAATGTTGCGTTCCGAGATCTCCGATTCCGCAATAGTTTCCAGAGTCACAATCAATTGCAGCGGTGTACTCGATGCCACGGCCTGCTCGCCGAACAGCGCCGCGATGTTCAGTACGCCGAGGCTGCGCACCTCCAGCAGGTTACGCAGCAACGGCGGACAGTTGCCGGAAAGATAGTGGGATGCCGAGAGGCTGATCTGAGGGGCGTCATCGGCGATGAGGCGGTGTCCGCGGCTGATGAGTTCCAGCGCCAGTTCACCTTTGCCTATCCCGCTTGGCCCCCGGATCAGCACGCCGAGCCCGCAGATCTCCATCAACACGCCGTGTACGGTGAGGGTAGCGGAAGAGGGCATCTTAATGTTAAGTTTGTGGGGTGTGCGGCTGCCAGTGTACAAGCAGATCGTGTACGTTGGAATTGGAATCCGTCCCGCGAAGTTGCTCGCGAAAAGGCTTGTCGCTGAACATCTGCGCCAGCGTGGAGAGGATTTGCAGATGCTCTTCGGTGGATTTTTCCGGCACCAGTAAGGCGAACAGCAGGTCCACCGGCTGCTTGTCGCTGGCGTCATAGTCCACGCCTTGGCTAAGGCGCATGAAGGCGCCGATGGGACGGGACAGATTTTTCAGCCGGCCGTGGGGAATCGCCACGCCGCGGCCCAGCCCCGTCGCGCCCAGACGCTCGCGCGCGACCAGGCTTTCAAAGACCTCTTGCTCACTCAACCCCGCCTGGCTGTTTGTAATCAGCCGGCTTAACAATTCCAGCGCGCGTTTTTTGCTGCTGGCGCGTGCATCGTGAGCGACGCGCTCAACGGTAACGAGATCACTGATGTTTATCATAGAGAATATAAAAGCTCTGTAGTCACGCCGTAGCGATGAAACGTGAATCCAAAGGATGCATGGCGCCAGCCGGAACAACCTCTGCGCTACTCATGTTTTTGATTTTTGTGGGCCCCTTCAGCACGATGGTGATCGGTGATCCTTTCCTTGTGCTTCTTGATCTGCCGGTCCAGTTTGTCGGTCAGGGCGTCTATGGCGGCGTACAGATCCTCATCTTCGGCAAAGGCATGCAGGCTGGTGCCGCTCAAGTTGATGGTGGCCTCCGCTTTTTGGCGCAGCTTTTCCACACTCAGGATCACCCGGATATCGGTGACATGGTCAAAGCGGCGCTCCACACGTTCGAGCTTGTTGAGGACGTAGGCGCGCAACGCCGGGGTAATCTCCACATGATGGCCGCTTACATTGATTTGCATGAGTTGCTCCTTGAAAAGCGCCTAAGACAGGCGTTTGCGTTCGTTGGACGGGGGGATGGCGAGTGATTCACGGTATTTTGCGATGGTGCGGCGCGCGACGTTGATGCCCTGCTTCAAGAGCAGGTTGGCGATCTTGCTGTCGCTCAATGGTTTCATGGTCTCCTCGGTGGAGATCAGTTTTTTTATCAGGGCGCGAATGGCGGTGGCCGAGCATTCACCGCCTATGGTGGTGTTGACGTGACTGGAGAAGAAATATTTGAGTTCAAAAATGCCGCGCGGGGTGTGGATAAATTTTTGAGTAGTGACGCGCGAGATGGTGGATTCGTGCATGTCGACCGCTTCCGCCACGTTATGCAGCACCATGGCCTCCATGAACTCTTCTCCGTGCTCCAGGAACGGGCGCTGCCGTTCGACGATGCAGGTGGCGACCTTGAGCAGCGTTTCATTACGGCTCTTCAGGCTTTTGATAAACCAGCGCGCCTCCTGCAGGTGGTTCTTGAGGTAATTATTATCGTTGCTGTTGTCGGCGCGGCGCACCAGACTCGCATAGTGAGTATTGATGCGCAGCCGCGGGGCCGCCTCCGGATTGAGTTCCACCAGCCATTTGCCGCGCTGCTTGCGAACATAGACGTCGGGGATCAAATACTGCGGGCGGCTGTCGGCGATCTGACCGCCGGGGCGCGGATGCAGCGACTGGATCAGTTCGATGATCCCGCGCAGCTCCGTATCGCCGACCTTCAATTGACGCTTGAGTTGATTGTAGTCGCGGGCGGCCAGCAGATCGAGATGATTTTCCACCAGTTGCCTGGCCTGCGCCAGCCACGGCGTGCCGGGGTCACAGTGTTGTAATTGGATAAGCAGGCACTCACGCAAATCGCGGGCGCCCACTCCTATAGGGTCAAAGCTTTGAATCCGGTGCAGCACCGCCTCAACCTCGTCCGGGGTGATAGCGAGATCCCCCACACCCTTATCATCCAGGCTGGCCAGGATGTCTGTCAGGGAACTGTTCAGATAGCCGTCATCATCCACCGAATCTATGATCGCTGTGGCAATGGTCATGTCGGTTTCGCTGAAGGGGGTGAGGCGCATCTGCCAGACCAGGTGCTCGCGCAGGCTTTCCCCGGCGGCGTTGCCCTGGGTCTCGTAGTCACGATCCTCGTGGGTGTTGTGCGAGCTGCTTGGTGAAATGTGGTCGAATGAATCTTCCCAGGCGCTGTCAACGGGGGCATCGCCGCCGCCGCCCTCGTGTTGCTCGTTCACGTCTCCGGCGGCGGGATCCGCTTCCCCATCGCTGGCGGGAAGGAGGGTGTCATAGACGGTGAGCGATTCTTTGGCGGTCGGGGCATCGCCTTCTCCCTCGACGAGCTCAAGCATCAGATTGGAGTCTAATGCCTGCTGGATCTCCAGTTGCAGCTCCGTGGTGGACAGTTGCAGCAGACGTATCGCCTGTTGTAACTGAGGCGTCATCGTCAGATGTTGGCCAAGCCGGAGTTGAAGAGTCTGCTTCATGTATCCTGTGCTGAAAAAGTTCTGCTCATTCCCCAAGGGACATCAGGGGGTAACGGTTTTAGCTCGGGCTTTCTGTTTCTCCGGCATAAATCATACCGACCCTATTTTAGCCGAATTCTTGGCGGTGGGGCAGGGGACGGCTAACAAACTGGGGGAATAACAGCGAAGATGATGAATTAGAGCGTAAAGTGCTCACCCAGGTAGACTTCCTTGACGTGTTGATCCCGCAGGATCTCGCCGGGGCTGCCTTCCGCGATTAGCCTGCCCGCGTTCATGATGTAGGCGCGTTCACAGATGCCCAGCGTCTCGCGCACCTTGTGGTCGGTAATCAACACCCCGATGTCACGGTCGCGCAGATGCCGGATGATGGCCTGGATGTCCAGCACCGAGATGGGGTCCACCCCGGCGAAAGGCTC
>JAYUCX010000101.1:0-3776 GCA_043740145.1 Gammaproteobacteria bacterium | reverse complement strand
GGGATCAATACCGCTACGGCTATAACCTGTGGCTCCATAACGACACGGGACTATTACTAAAGGCCGACCTGTTAAGCGAGCAAGGCGCGCCTCTGGAACAGATGATGTTCACCGAACTCAAAGTGTTCGATACCCCGCCGCGGGACGAACACGAGAATCCCGCTGACTCTCCCGCCGCGCACGATGAACACAAACCCTTAGCCGCACATTTACAATCAAATACCCGTTGGCGGGTAACCAAGATGCCGGCGGGTTTTAGGCTGGGTGAGTACACCAAGCGTCTTATGCCGCACAACAAGCGGCCGGTAGAGCACCTGGTGTTGACGGACGGACTCGCCTCGGTCTCCGTCTTCATAGAAGAATTCGACGAGCGGGAAAAGTTCGAGGGCCTGTCGCGGCGCGGCGCCGTGAACGCCTATGGCAGGGTCATTGATGGTCATCAGATCACCGTGGTCGGAGAGGCCCCGGCGGCCACTGTAGAACTGGTCGGACTATCGGTTATGAACCCCTGATCATGATTGAAGAAACCGCCCGCGTTGTTGCCTTGGAAGACGATTTCGCCTGGCTGCGCCACTATGCAAAAAAGATTGTCAAGGACCCGCGCTATCAACCCGTCGTCCTGCGACGTGCAGGGATGCACTAGTGTCGCGGGAGACAGGACGCCGGGAGCGACCGCCGCGCAACAGCTTCAGCCTCTCTTGGAAATACCGTTTTAGTTTAACCTCTTAATCTTCATCAACCCTGTGGAGTATTCATGAAACACCCTTTGTCACGCATTACCGCCGCTTCGATCATCAGTACCTTATTTGGGGTGCTGCTGTTTTCTTCCGTAGCCGTTCAGGCGCGCGATCTGCCCGACTTCACTACGCTGGTCGAACAATACGGCCCCTCGGTGGTAAACATCAGCACCACGCAGAAGATCAAACATCCGAAGTTCCGGCAGATGCCGCAAATGCCGCAGATGCCGGATCTTCCCGAGGACAGCCCGCTCAATGATCTGTTCCGGCACTTTTTCGAGGACCGCCCCGACGGCCCGCCCCAGGAGTTCGATGCGCAATCCTTGGGGTCAGGTTTCATTATCTCCTCCGAAGGCTATGTACTCACCAACAATCACGTGGTGAAAGGCGCGGACAAGATCCTCGTCCGCCTGAGTGACCGCCGGGAACTGGTTGCCCAAGTAATAGGCACCGATCCGCGTAGCGACATCGCCCTGCTCAAGATCAAGGCCGAAAACCTGCCGGTGGTGAAGATCGGCGATCCCTCCAAGATGAAGGTCGGCGAGTGGGTGTTGGCCATCGGTTCGCCGTTCGGCTTTGACCACTCTGCGACCGCCGGCATCGTCAGTGCCATCGGCCGCAGCCTGCCCACCGAGAGTTACGTGCCCTTCATCCAGACCGATGTCGCCATCAACCCAGGCAACTCGGGCGGGCCCTTGTTTAACCTCGACGGCGAGGTGATCGGCATCAACTCGCAAATCTTCAGCCGCACCGGCGGCTTTATGGGTCTATCGTTCGCGATCCCCTCTGATGTGGCGATGGATGTCGTCGAACAATTGAAGTCCAAGGGTCACGTTACACGCGGCTGGCTCGGCATCATCATTCAAGACGTCACCCGCGACCTCGCCGAATCCTTCGGCATGACTGACCCGCGCGGTGCGCTGGTTGCGCGCACCCTGCCCGGCGGTCCTGCGGAGAAGGCGGGCATCCAGGTCGGCGATATCGTGACCGAGTTCGACGGCAAGCCGGTGATCGAATCGGCCAACCTGCCCAAGCTGGTCGGCCGCAGGAAGGTCGGGTCTGAGTACGAAGTCAAGCTGATCCGCAACGGCAAGCCGGTGACCCTCAAGATCAAGCTCGCGGAATTACCCAAGGAAGAAGAGCTTAAACTTGCGCAGGGTGAGCCGAAGACTGCTGAAGCTAATCGCGTAGCAATCACGGTTGCTGATCTCAGTGCCGAACAACGCAAGCAACTCGACGTCAAGAACGGCGTGCTGGTGCAGCAGGTGGACAGCGGCCCGGCGCAGCGCGCGGGCATCAGGCGTGGCGACGTGATCCTCAAGATCAACAACCTCGAGATCAAGGATATCAGCCACTTCAGCGAAGTGGTGAAGGGTCTGCCGGTGGGCGCTTCCGTGCCGGTGCTGGTACAGCGCGGCAACGGCGCCTTGTTCCTCGCCTTGAAGATTACCAAAGAGGACGAACAATAAAAAACTGCGAGGCGTGAGGTGTTAGGCGTGAGGCGTGAAAAGGCGTAGGTCAGGCTGCGAAGCTGCCTGACAATTCACTTAACCGCCCTATCACCTGACCCATCTGTACGGCGCTCTCGGCGGCGAGGGTGGGATTCCAGGTGACGTCTCCGGATTCAAACAGCACGATCACGGTTGAGCCCATGTTGAAGCGGCCCAGCTCCGCACCGCGCTCGATAACGATGTTCTGGGTTTGATAAACCCAGCGTTGTAAACTGCTGCGGTAGGGGGGGGTGATGGTTCCCGCCCACACCGTTTCAATACTCCCCACAAATAATGCGCCGACCATGACGACGGCCATCGCCCCGATCTCAGTGTCGAAGATCGCCGCCACCCGCTCATTGCGCGCGAACAAACGGGAGATGCCGCGCACGCTCAGCACGTTGACGCTGAATAAACGGCCCGGCACGTAGACCATCTCGTGCAACCGGCCGGTGACGGGCATGTGTATCCGGTGGTAATCCTTAGGGCTAAGATAAAGCGTGGTGAATTGTCCGTTCAAAAACGGCGCGGCGCGCTCCTCTGAGCCACCCAACAGTTCAACCAGGCTGTAGTCGCGCCCCTTGGCCTGAATGATCCGCCCTTCCGAGATCCCGCCGATCTGACTTACCGCTCCGTCCACCGGGCAGACAATTTCATTCAGTCCTGCAGCGACAGGCCGCGCCTCGGCTTTAAGGGCACGCGTAAAAAAGCTGTTGAAGTTTTCATATACGCGCGGGTCGGGTTGCTCGGCGATGCGCATGTCCACCCCATAGCGGCGGATGAACCAGCTTATCTGCCAGTCCTTCCACACGCGTAGGCGCGCGCGCGTGAGCACATACATGAGCCGCGACAGCAGGTGTTGTGGCAACAGGTAGTGCGGGAGGATTTTTAACCGATCGTTGGACATTGGGTATCGTTTTTACCGCGGAGGACGCTGAGGAAAATCAAAACAGTATATTTGTATCTCTCCGCGTCCTCCGCGGTAAATCGTTTGTAGCCTCATCACTTGCTACTGCTTCTTAGGCCGAAACGCGACCAGCACGTCCGGATTCGTCTCCAGATACGGCCCGCCGATGAGATCAATACAATACGGCACCGCCGGAAACACGGCCTGCAGGCAATCCGCGATGGATGAGGGTTTGCCGGGTAGATTGATGATGAGCGTCTTGCCGCGAATGCCCGCGATCTGCCGCGAGAGTATTGCGGTCGGGACCACCTTCAACGACACCGCGCGCATCTGTTCGCCGAAGCCGTCCAGAATCTTGTCGCACACCGCCTCGGTCGCTTCGGGCGTGATGTCGCGCGGCGCGGGACCGGTGCCGCCGGTGGTGACCACCAGGCAACAGCCCTGTGCGTCGCACAAGTCCTTGAGCGTTTCCTCGATCACCGGCTGCTCATCGGGGATCACGCAGCAAAACGCCTCCCACGGAGTTGCGAGTATCTTTTGCAATTGCTCGCGTATCGCGGGCCCACCCAGATCTTGATAGACACCCTTACTCGCACGGTCAGAGACGGTGACGATGCCGATGCGTACAGGTTGAGTGGTCAT
>JAYUCX010000100.1:0-8979 GCA_043740145.1 Gammaproteobacteria bacterium | reverse complement strand
AGTTAGGCATCATCTACCAGCACCTTGACAGCACGACCACCGTCGGCCAGACCGCCAACCAGCTCCCCTCCGCGGCGAACAACATCGCCCGCAACGGGCCGCCCCAGGTGGGCACGGCCCAGTGGGGCAAGCTGATCCGCTCGACCAACGGCGGCCGGACCGAGGTCTTCGAGCTCGATCTCGGCGGTGGGCACAAGGCCTTCACATTCGTCATCTGGGCGGAAGGAGAAGAATAAGGGGGCCGTCATCGACAGCTTAGTGGGGCTGGCCCCGTAAGCGGTGCCGTGCGGCAATGGATACGTGAAGGGCGAGACCTGGGTCTCGCCCTTCATGCGTTTGCGGCATAGTCATCTTGTCAATCGGTTCGTGTTCGAACAGAACTGTTATGGGCGAGCAGGGTGAATCTTGTGAAGCTATATCTGCTTTCAATCTGTTTGCTTGTTATCGTTGCTGGTGGTTCCACGGCCTGCCATGGAAATTTATCGGGATCGAATCAGCCTCGACAGGGAAAATCACACGGTAGCCCGGTGACGGATGCTGCAAGTTTCGTAGACAGGTTGCGGGCCGTGGGCTTAGATGTCGAACCGGATGGAGAAGTAGAACAACCCTTCTTTTCCGTCGAAGGGACGATGATCAAGGTCCACGGCGAGGATGTCCAGGTCTTTCAGTATTCTAGTACCGCGGCAACGGATGCACAGGCCGCTCCGGTTTCACCAGATGGCAGCGCCGTGGGGACAGCGAAGCCTCATTGGGTTGGCCCGCCACATTTTTACAAGAAAGGAAACCTTCTGGTGTTGTATGTCGGTGACAATGACACGGTGCTCCAAGCCCTGGAAGCCGTGCTTGGTCCACAGTTCGCGGGAAAAGTATAGGAAGAACAAACGCCTCTTTTCTGAATAGCCCCCGTATTCAACAGGCTGTTCACCCCGCCCTAGCCACTAAAAATTGCTCGATTAGGCAGCCCTGCCGAGAAAAACCGTCGCACTTTTCGTGCGCCAGGGCTGACAGCAGTATGTCCCGGGCAGCGATTTCTCGAAAAATGCGACGCAATTCAGTTTTGGTAATTAAGACAAAACGTAACCAACATAAAGTTTAATGAAGCGTTTAAAGAGGTTCTCTTTTCGGTGGCTGTAACGGTACTCTATTTCCTTAAGGCACCTGGGAAAATGATATTTTGAAACACTTCGGTAGTGGTACAGAATATGTTTCGCATCACTCCAAAACCCTTCAATGCCATTTCAATACCCTACTGAGGTCAATAAAGCCTGAAGCTCCATGATGACGCCTCGAGGTTCGCGGGGCTGAAAGGCGCGGCGATCTCCATAGCGATCGGTACCGCAACATTCCGGGGCATGCCTTGTGCGATGTCGCTGCCGGACGACAGATACTCCGCGGGATGAAAGCGGCGCTGGGCGAAGTGTCGTCCGCCGAGATCCGAGAGGGTGAGTTGCAGGTCCGGATAAAGCTGCGCAAAGCCGGCCCTGTTCATCAGGCTCAGACGCACCAGTAGCACATCCTGGATGGACGGGTGCAGGTGCATCGCGCTGTTTTGAATCTCGATCTTCGCAAGATCGCGCAACGGCGGCACCTCACAGGGAGCGATGGCCTTGACCACCTCGCAGTAGCGTTCCAGCCATGGATGCAGCGCCGCGTTCTGGGACAGCTCCGCACGCATGTAGTAAATATATTGCGCGGCCAGCACCGCGATCAGCACCAGAATCGCCACGCTCCAGCTTAAAGTGCCAAGCCCGCTGTGGCGTTGCGCCTTTGTAGTGCGCTCTCTCTCGGCGGCATGAGCGATTTCCTCCGCCACACCGGCCGGCGGCTCGACGATCGAAAACGGTGTGCCGCTGGATTCAAAAGGCACCCCTGGCGAAGTCACCTCATACACATCAATCTGTTTAAATTCGGTGATCTCAGAAAGCAGCGGGGCCTCATCCTCCGGGATGACCGTCAAGAGCTCCGGCGCTGGAGGTGTCTCCGTGGCAGGCGACGCAGCGGGCCCTTCGACGGGGCTGAGGGCGGGCTCCAACTCTCTGACCAGTTTATCCACCAGGCCGAGCAGTTCCTCGGTGGAGTGCAGTTCATCCGCCGCAACATCCGCCGGTTCAACCTCGGGCGCGGGAAGTTCCACCGTCTCGAAGACCGTGGGGATCTCGGGTAATTCTTCGGAGAGATAACGCAGCGCGTTGAAAATTTGACCGCACCGCCCGCAACGCACCTTGCCCTGGGCCGTCCTGAGATCGGCGACCTGGATGCGGAACAGCGTGTCACAGTGCGGGCATTGGGTGTACATGTTTTAGGGGCTAGGGGTTAGGGATAGGTAGCTTAATCCGATTTTCTGATTCCTTCCAGGCACACCCAACCCTCACGTTCGCGCCATATACACACTTCAAACCAGGGACGATAAGCCTGACCCAGATGCTCAGCCTGTTCAAAGAGTATACCGGACAAAACCAGCCGCCCACTTGGTTTTAGCAAGCCCGCGAAACGCGCGGCCAAGTCGCCGAGCACGTTCGCCAGGATGTTGGCGAGGATCAGGTCGGTCTGCACAGCGGGCAATTGTTCCGGCGCCATCGTTAAGATAGTCGCGCCCAGTCCGTTTTGCACCGCGTTAGCGCGGGTAGCGGTGAGCGCCTGCGGATCATGATCTACCGCCCACACCGTTATTGCTCCCAACTTCGCCGCGGCAAGCGCCAGAATGCCCGAACCGCAACCGTAGTCCAATACATCGAGGCCATGCACATCGTGCGCGTCCAGCCACTCCAGGCACAGCGCCGTAGTCGGATGCGTGCCGGTGCCGAAGGCGAGGCCCGGATCGAGAATAAGGTTTGCGGCGTCCGGCTCGGGAGTCTCATGCCAACTCGGACAAACCCACAACCGTTCGCCAAATTTGAGCGGCTTAAATTGATCGAGACAGGCACGTTCCCAATCTTTATCTTCTACATGGCTGATGGTGTATTGCAACGGCGCGTGAACGTCGAGTGTCGCGCGTAGAACTTCGAGCACGGATTCTATATTTGCGTCGGCTTCGAACAAGGCCACGACATCGGTCCGTTCCCACAACGGCGTAGCGCCCAATGGCGGCTCATAAAGCGGTTGATCCGCGGCGTCTTGTAGAGTTACGGCAAGCGCGCCCAGTTCTGACAACAGTTCGGAGAAGTGTACGGCCTCGGTGGCACTGCGGCGAAAAGTGATTTGCAACATAGGCAGAGACAAGTTTTGAATTTCTCTGCGGTTAAAGTCCCAACTTCTTTTCCAGATAATGAATGTTCACGCCGCCGGTCTGAAAGGCGGCGTCGCTCAGGACGTCCTGGTGCAGTGCGATATTAGTGTTGATGCCGTCAATCACGATCTCGGAGAGCGCGGTGCGCATGCGCGCCAGCGCGCTCTCGCGAGTCTCGCCGTGGGCGATCAATTTTCCGATCATGGAATCATAGTGAGGCGGGACAAAATAACCGTTGTAGATGTGCGAATCCACCCGGATGCCGGGGCCGCCCGGCGCGTGAAATTGCGTGATGACGCCGGGTGAGGGGGTGAAGGTCTTGGCGTCTTCGGCGTTGATGCGGCACTCGATGGCGTGACCGCGCGGCACGATATCCTTCTGCTTGTAGGAGAGCGGCTCACCCGCGGCGATGCGCAGTTGCTCCTTGATGATGTCCACGCCGGTGACCAGTTCGGTGACGGGGTGCTCGACCTGCACGCGGGTGTTCATCTCGATGAAATAAAACTCGCCGTCCTGGTATAAAAACTCGAAGGTGCCGGCGCTGCGGTAACCCATCTTGCGGCACGCCTGCACGCAGCGTTCGCCCATCGTGTTGCGTAGTTTCTCGGAGATGCCGGGGGCGGGCGATTCCTCGATGACCTTCTGATGGCGGCGTTGCACCGAGCAATCGCGCTCACCGAGATGAATCACATTGCCATGCTGATCGGCCAACACCTGAAATTCGATGTGGCGGGGGTTCTCCAGAAATTTTTCCATGTATACCGTGTCGTTGCCGAAGGCGACGAAGGCCTCGGCCTTGGTGAGCGAGATGGCGCTCAGCAGCGCCGCCTCGCTGTGCACCGCGCGCATGCCACGTCCGCCGCCGCCGCCCGAGGCTTTGATGATGACGGGATAACCAATCGCGCGCGCCGTTAGGATATTTTCCTCGGGCTTGTCGCTGAGCGGGCCCTCGGAACCCAGCACACAGGGCACGCCGTATTTTTTCATGGTCGCGATGGCGGCCAGCTTGTCGCCCATCAGCCGGATGGTCTCGGGACGCGGGCCGACAAAGATAAAACCGCTCTGCTCGACGCGCTCGGCGAAGTCGGCGTTCTCCGACAAAAATCCGTAACCGGGATGGATCGCCACCGCATCGGTGACCTCGGCGGCGCTGATCACGGCGGGAATGTTTAGATAGCTTTGACTCGAAGGCGGCGGGCCGATGCACACCGATTCGTCGGCCAGCCGCACGTGTTTCTGATCGCGGTCGGCGGAGGAGTGCACCGCAACGGTCTTGATGCCGAGTTCGCTGCACGCGCGCAGGATGCGCAGGGCGATCTCTCCGCGATTGGCGATGACGATCTTGTCCAGCATGGGGTTCAGTCGGGCTGCGTCGCGCGGATCATTCGATGATAAACAATGGCTGACCATACTCCACCGGCCTGCCGTTCTCGACCAGAATCGCGGTGATCACACCGGCCTTGTCCGCCTCGATCTGGTTGAGGATCTTCATGGCCTCGATGACGCACAGGGTCGCGCCGACCTCCACCTGTTGACCGGTCTCGGCGAAGGGCTTGCTGCCCGGTGCGGCGGAGGAATAATAAGTACCCACCATGGGCGCGGTAACCGTGTGGCCGCGCGGCGCGGCTTCGGCGGGTGGGTTGGATTTGCCTGATTCAGCCGCCACCGGAACGGGAGCGCCGCCGCCGGGTGCGATGTGAGTATGCGTGACGACCGGCGCGCCGCCCTGCCCATAACGGCTGATGCGCACCGCCTCTTCGCCCTCGCGGATCTCGATCTCGGCTATCCCGGACTCTTCGAGCAGCTGGATCAACTTTTTGACCTTGCGGATATCCATGTCAGCCTGCCTTGCCTTTCTCGGAGAGCTGCTGCAGCGCGGCCTGTAAGGCCAATTCGTACCCCCCCGCCCCCAGCCCGCTGATGACGCCGGCGGCAATGTCGGAAAAATAGGAATGCTGCCGGAACGCTTCGCGCGCGTAGATATTGGAAAGATGCACCTCGATAAATGGGATACGCACCGCGCTCAAGGCATCTCGTAACGCGACGCTGGTGTGGGTGAATGCGGCCGGATTGATTATGATATAGTCCGTCGCGCTGAGGCCCGCCGCCTGAATGCGCTCCACCAGCTCGTGCTCGGCATTGCTCTGAAAGCACACCAATTTATGCCCTGCGGCCCCGGCCATCTGCTCAAGCCGGGCATTGATGGCGGCCAATTGGGTATCGCCATAAAGCTCCGGTTCGCGGCTGCCTAACAGGTTGAGATTGGGGCCGTGCAGCACGAGTAAATTTGCCATAATTATTGTTCACAAGGAATTTTTAAACATTGTGCACACCGGATGGAATTTTGTCCAGTTTTTTGGTTAATTGCCGGAAATTCGACGCAGTTCGCTACAAGTTGCTTAATTTTGACATCACTACTACTGCGACTAACCGAATTTTAATCTTATCGGAATAGAGAGATCGGGCTGTGAAAAATTATCTATATCGGCTTCCCGGATGGACGTCATTATTGCTACTTTTACTTGCGCAAGGACCCCTGGCCGCAGAAATCAGCCTCCAGCCCAAACTTGCGAATACCACCGAGCGGCTGATTGTTAAGCTGCGCGATCCGGGAGCCGCGGGACAAGTCCACGGCTTGAGCAGCGACCGGCTCGGCCGGTCTTACCGTCGCGGTAATAGATTCAGGCATCCTGCCCCATGCCGACCTCGCCGGCCGCACGGCGCCCGGTTATGATTTTATCGCCGAGGATGCGCCCGGGGTATTTGCCAGCGCCAATAACGGTAACGGCCGCGACGCAGACCCCAGCGACCCAGGGGACTGGATCAGCCTAGAAGAGGCAACGGGAATCGCCGGCGGCGGACTGTTCTTCGGGTGCGGCGCCAGCGACATCTCTTGGCATGGCACACACGTGGCGGGCATGGTGGCGGCCGCAACCAACAACATCACCGGCGTCGCGGGCATCGTGTCGTTGATGCTATCAGTCAATCCTAATCTAAATCCGGCTCAGGTACGTTCCATCCTTCAATCCACCGCGCGTATCTTCCCCACAGGTTCGACCTGTAACACAACCCTATGCAGCGCCGGCATCGTTAACGCCGCGGCGGCGGTGGCTCAAGCGCGCGACCAAGCCTCCCCCGGCCCCCCAGACCGGCTGGTGGTATGCCGTCTCGTTCATCGCCATGACCTTCGCCATAAAGCGGATAGACATGAGCGTGACCTACGCGATCTGGTCGGCCACCGGCACAGCCCTGATTGCGACAATCGGCATCGCCTACTTCAACGAACCGCTGACGGCGCTGAAAATCCTCTCCTTGCTCCTGATTATTTTAGGCGTGATTGGGTTAAACTTGGGCCCCACCGAACACTAAGGAACCCCCATGACTCACCGCAGCGCCGTAATCGAAACCAATAAAGGCACCATCCGTTTTGAATTGTTGGAAACCGAAGCCCCTAAGTCCGCCGAGAACTTCACCACCCTGGCCGAGCGTGGTTATTACAACGGCGTGGGTTTCCACCGTGTCATAAAAGGCTTCATGATTCAGGGCGGCGACCCAACGGGCACGGGCCGCGGCGGCGAATCGGCCTGGGGCGGGCGCTTCAACGACGAGATAGACACTAAATCGGAGTTGTACAAGCAGGGTTACAAGGCAGGCACAGTGGCGATGGCCAACGCCGGACCGAACACCAACGGTTCACAATTTTTCATCATGCACGTGGATTATCCCCTCCCGCACCAGTACACCATCTTCGGGCGCGTCACCGAGGGTCAGGATGTGGTCAATGTCATCGCCAATGTCGCGCGGGATCACAACGACAAGCCCGTTGAACCGGTGGTGATGGAGAAGGTGACGATTGAATAGACGTAAAAATCCATCGCCGCCTCCTCCTTGGTGCGGATTTTACCCGTCTCCGCATGCCAGTAACGCCTCCACTACCGCCGTCCAGGCAGCGGCCAGATTGGCGCGGTTATAGCCGCCACCGCCTAAGGCCAGCAAACGCCCGCCACACTGTTCCTCTGCGATCTCGCACAAGCGCGTCGTTGCGTAGCGGTGCGACTCGGCGGAATACTGCAAATGGGTGATCGGGTCGCCGGCAAGACTATCCGCTCCGCATTGCAAGATAATGAATTCGGGCCGCGCGGCCCGCAGAAAGCTCTCCACGCGCGGCCAGGCGGCCAGAAAATCCTTGTCATCCGCGCCCGGCCGCATTGGGATATTAAGCTTGGTACCAACTGCCCTGCCGCTCCCGCGCTCATGCGCACCCCCAGTGCCCGGATAGAGATACTTCCCGTCCTCGTGCAGATCGGCAAAGAACATCTCGGGATCGTCTTCAAAGGCGTAGAACACGCCGTCGCCGTGATGGGCGTCTATGTCCACATAGGCGACACGCCTTATACCGTGCACCACCCGCAAGGTCTCGATGACCACGCCGCAATCGTTGAACACGCAGAAGCCCGCCGCACCGTCGCGGCGCGCGTGGTGCAGCCCGGCAATGGGCACGAAGGCGCGCCGGCACTCACCGCTTAGCACCCGCTCCATCGCAGCTACCGACGTGCCCACCACATAGGCCGCCGCCTCGTAGACGCCGGGAAAAGCCGGAGTGTCGCCGTAATCGAGAAAGCCTTCACCGCTCTCCGATTGCGCCTTCACCCGCTCCACGTACTCGTGGCCGTGAAAGCGCTCGATCTGCTCCTGCGTCGCCAGCACCGGTGCACAGATCTGTACCCGTTTATCGAGTCCGAGCCGTACCGCCTCATCCCAAAACACCTGCATGCGATCGGACCCAAACGGGTGACCGTGACCGAAACCGTAGCGGGCCAGTTCTTCGCCTATAAAGACGCAGACTGATTTATTCATCTCTTTCAGTGAAATAGTTGTTGACAGCGCTGTCTCATTTCGTACTATTAGCGCACTCAATGTACACGAGTACCGCCCGCGGCAAAACCGTGGGGATCATTAACTCAACAATCAAGGAGTCACTAGACGATGCTGAACCAACTTAACGAACCTCCCGGTAGTCGGCTGCGCGACACCCGTTTGCGATGGAGCGAACCGAATTCCACGCCTGACAATCTGCTCACCCTCCATGTCAACACGGCCTTCCCCAACCGTTACCTCGCCATCGAAGGCCACAAGCTGTATCCCTTCACCACCGATATCAAACCGTTATTCGAGACCTATCAGCGGCGCAGCCAAGTCCCGCTCTCCGATTACACCTTCGCCAACAACATCATCTGGCTGTCGCAGAAGAGCGGCTTTTATCAGATCATCGAAGACTGCTTTTGCCTATTTTGCCTGACCGGCGACGGACTCACCATGCCGCTGCCTCCGCTCGGCGCGCCCGAGCATCAATACGCCGCGCTCGCCGCCTGCTTTGAGATCATGGACGGCTACAACGCCACTCCGTATCTCGGCAAGGTCGAATTCGTGTACCGCGATTTTCTTCAGGTCATGCCGCTCCACCTCGAGGAAGACACCGTATTCCCGACCGTCAGCGACGGTGCTTGGCTGGTGGAGCGCAGTCTCCCCGATTATATCTATTTGACCTCCGACCTGATTGAGCTCAAGGGCAACGCCTACAAGACCAAGCGCAGCGAGATCAATCAGTTTAGGCGTATCCACCCCGATCACCACATGGAGACCCTGGGTCCGCAGCACTGGGACGGCATCCGCGATCTGGTCAACACCTGGCTGCAGAATCGCCTGAAGTACCTGCCCCCGACGGACATCGCCAATTTTCTCTGCACCGCCGA
>JAYUCX010000099.1:0-3807 GCA_043740145.1 Gammaproteobacteria bacterium | reverse complement strand
AAGAGCAACGCCGTTTACACCGCCTTCAATGCCGCCCTGGATGACGCACGCACGCTTGGCTCGCTCGAGGTGCCGCTGCAACTGCGCAACGCCCCCACACGCCTGATGAAAAACCTCGATTACGGCAAGGGTTACCGCTACGCCCACGACGAGGCCGAGGCCTATGCCGCAGGCGAGCGCTACTTCCCGGAGGAAATGGACGAGAAAATCTATTATCATCCGGTGGCGCACGGCCTGGAAATCAAGATCGCCGAGAAGCTCTCCCGGCTGCGCGAGCTCGACAGGCAAGCCAAGGCCAACACTAAAATGAACAAGAAGGATAAACCGTGACCCAAATCATCGCCATTGCAGCAGGCGGCGCCGCCGGCTCTCTACTGCGCTTTTGGATGTCCAGCGGGGTGCATGCGCTGGTAGGCCGTCAGTTTCCTTATGGCACCTTGGCCGTCAACGTGCTCGGTTGCCTATTGATGGGTATACTGTTTGTGTTGCTCACGGAGCGCCTGAACCTTGGGCCGATATGGCGCGCCGGATTGCTGATTGGCTTAATAGGCGGCTTTACCACCTTCTCTGCATTCTCCATGGAAACGATTAACCTGATTGAAGAAGGCGCCCCGCTCAAGGCCTTGCTGAATGTCTTGCTCAGCGTATTCACCTGCCTGGCTGCAACCTGGCTCGGCGTCGTCGCCGGGAGGCAACTATGAAGACCGTCACTATGGTGCGCGCCTACCTCACCGAGGAAAAAGATCACCTCGACAGCGTGCTCAAACATCTACACGATCAAGGCAAGGTCAGAGGCGTCACCGTGTTTCGCGGCATCGCCGGGTTTGGCGCATCCGGCGTGATGCACACCTCCGCCCTGACGGACCTGTCGCTCAACCTGCCCGTGGTCATCGAGTTCTTTGAAGAACCCGTCAAGGCCCAAGTGTTGATCGCTTACCTCAACACCCTTATCGGACCCGGGCACATCGTAAGCTGGCCTGCGGAACTCAGCAGCAACGGCTGATCTTCATCTATAATCAGCTCGTAAATCACTGCCGGAGGAACACCTATGAAAAGCCTTGAAGTAGCGATGGTGCGCATATACATCCCCAATGACGAGTCGCACTTGGAAAAGGTTCTACAGGCCATAGAAGATTTCGGACCCGGCGGTGATATCCACATCTTAGAGACACGCCCCGCCTTTGATTCAATGGGTAAACGCCTGCCATCTAACAAGGAACACGGGTTGATGGTCGAGTTTTTCGAGGAACCCTGCCGCGCGCAAATGTTTGTGGACGCCTTCCATGAAGATCTGATGCCGTGCCGGATTCTCGGCTGGACGACGCTGATGTTGGAAGGCGATTCCCTCACGGAGCGCAATGAAAGGGAGTTCCGTGAGAAAGAGGCCGGGGACAACAGCCAGCCGCATGCTTGATCCCCAGCTGCTCAGAACCCAGCTTCACGAAACGGCTCAACGCCTCGCCTCGCGCGGGTTCGTGCTGGAGGTCGAGCGTTTGGCCGAACTCGAGGCCGAGCGCAAGAAAATTCAGGTTCAAACCGAACAACTACAAGCCGAGCGTAACGCCCAATCCAAAGCCATCGGCAAGGCCAAGGCCGCCGGTCAAGACATCGCACCGCTGATGGCCGAGGTCGCGCACATGGGCGATCAGCTCAAGTCCGCAGAGGAGCAACTAGGCGCTGTTCAGGAACGGCTCAACGAGATCACGTTGGGTATTCCCAACCTGCCGCATGAAAGCGTACCCGCAGGCAAGAGTGAACACGACAATATCGAGATGCGACGTTGGGGTGAGCCGCCGCGCTTCGACTTCACGCCTAAGGACCACGTTGACCTCGGTGCGGCGCTCGGGCAGATGGATTTCGACGCCGCTGCCAAGATCAGCGGCGCGCGCTTTGTCGTCTTAAGCGGCCCTCTCGCGCGTCTGCAACGCGCCTTGACTCAATTCATGCTCGACGTGCATACCCAAGAGCACGGCTACACCGAAGCGTATGTACCGTATCTGGTGAATGCCGACAGCCTGCGCGGCACCGGACAGTTGCCGAAGTTCGAACAGGATTTGTTTGCCCTCAAAGGCGAGCAGAATTATTATCTGATTCCCACCGCCGAAGTGCCGCTCACCAACCTGGTGCGCGATACGATTCTGCACGCCGATACCATGCCTCGCAAATATGTCGCGCACACACCGTGCTTCCGCAGCGAGGCGGGTTCCTACGGCAAGGACACCCGCGGCATGATCCGTCAGCATCAATTCGAAAAGGTCGAACTGGTGCAGATCGTCTGCCCGCAAGACTCCTATCAGGCATTGGAAGCATTGACCTCCCACGCTGAGGCCATTCTGAAAAAACTTGAACTCCCTTACCGCGTTATCGCATTGTGCACCGGCGACGTGGGCTTCGCCGCCGCGAAAACCTATGACCTCGAGGTTTGGCTGCCAAGCCAAAACCGTTACCGTGAAATTTCTTCGTGCAGCAATTTTACGGATTTTCAGGCGCGCCGCATGCAGACCCGCTGGCGCAATCCCGAAACGAATAAACCCGAACTCGTGCACACTATCAACGGCTCCGGTCTCGCCGTCGGCCGTACCCTGGTGGCAATCATGGAGAATGGCCAGGATAAGGACGGCAACATCCGCATTCCCAAGGCGCTGCGCCCCTATATGGGTGGAGCGGAACTCGTAACGTCTTAGGGTCCGATTATGCCAACGCTTTTTCTAGTACGCTTCGCCTTCATCACTAGCCTGATCCTCTCCAGCGCGGCACAGGCGGGCAAGCATCAAGACTACATCAAGGAAATCGGCAAGAGCGTTGAGGCGCTTACGGAAGACAACACACCCGCGCTCATCAATAAAGCGGAGGCGGGTGATGCAAAGGCGGAGCTGCTGCTTGGCATGGCCTATTTTTACGGGAAGGCTGTAAAACAGGATTACCGGGAAGCCAATAAGTGGTTTCGCAAGGCCGCCGAGCATGGCGACGTGGTTGCCCAATATCAATTAGGCGTGGATTATGTGTCGGGTCTGGGCGGTGAGACAGATCTTACAGAGGGTGCCAGATGGTACATGAAGGCCGCTAAACAGGGTTATGCGGAAGCGCAGTTTCGTTTAGGGACGCATTACAAGATGGGGGAAGGCGTGCCCCTGGATTATCCGGCGGCGGTGAAATGGTTTCGCAAGGCCGCCGACCAAGGTCACGCCGAGGCGCAGTGGAGCCTCGGCATCATGTACCAAGGCGGGGGCGGCGTTACCCAAAGTGATGCCGAGGCGCTGAAATGGTACCGTAAGGCGGCTGATCAAGGTTTCGCCCGCGCTCAATATTTTGTCGCCACCATGTATCAAAACGGGAGGGGAGTTCCGGCAGATCTGACCACCGCCTATATGTGGTTCAAGATCGCGCAGGTGAGCGGGGAACCCTCCGCCGAAAGATTTCTGGTTGAACTGGCTTTGAAGATGCCTCCCGAGGACGTCGAGACCGCCTTAAAAAAGGCCGATGAGTGGTTAAAGCAGCATCCTGCTGCTAAGTAATTTTAGCCTCGCCGCTAGAAACCTCCCGCACCAGCCCATCGCTGATCCAGCGGTGCAAAAAGCCCGGCCGCGGCCTCCTCTTCCGCCATCTGCCAGTACAAGTCTTCGCACATCTCGGCAAATTTTTTTACCGGCGCGCGCGGCGTTCCATAAGTCAAAAAATTACTTTATCGGTGTGACGTTTTTGTGATACTTCCCGCCTACACTGCTAAGCTCTCACATTACCCGAACAAGTATCTACGATGAAACCGGAATTTGATCTTTGCATTATCGGCGGTGGCGCAGGCGGGCT
>JAYUCX010000098.1:0-20118 GCA_043740145.1 Gammaproteobacteria bacterium | reverse complement strand
GAGGATTACCCAGGAATACCACGGCGAAAAGTTTTTTGTATGGAAAAACGGCGTACGTTACGCCACTCCCATGTTTCTGGTGCTGGTGTTGATTGAGGTGTCTGATCTTATCTTCGCGGTGGACAGCATACCCGCCATCTTCGCCATTACCGAGGACCCGTTTATCGTGTTCACCTCGAATATCTTCGCCATTTTGGGTCTGCGCGCCATGTATTTTCTGTTGGCCGACGTGGCACCGCGCTTTCACCTCCTCAAATATGGGCTGGCCCTGGTGCTGGCCTTCATCGGCGCCAAGATGTTGATCGTGGATTTTGTGAAGATACCGATAGCCGTGGCGCTGGGTGTGGTGGCCTTAATTTTAACGACATCCATTATCCTAAGTGTCTGGAAGACTCGCCTGCAGTAAATGTTTTTCTAGATAAGTTATCATTATCTATCCCATTCACCCGTCTGGAGTCCCCCCGTGGATCTGCCAACCTCCTCCATCACCTTGTTCCAATCGGATATTCGCAGCCTGCCCCTTTTGCATCGCGGCAAGGTGCGTGATATTTACGGGGTGGATGATAAACATATTCTCATCGTGACGACCGACCGGTTGTCCGCCTTCGATGTGGTGCTGCCGACGCCGATCCCGGGAAAGGGGGAGGTGTTGAACACGTTATCACTCTTCTGGTTCCAGATGCTGGGTTATATGATGCCTAACCATCTCGCCGGGATCCCGCCGGAAGACGTAGTCAAAGGTGATGATGAACGCAGACAAGTCGCCGGCCGGTCTGTCGTGACCCGCAAGATCAAACCGTTGCCTATCGAGGCGGTGGTGCGCGGTTTTCTGGCGGGCTCAGCCTGGAAGGAGTATCAGGATCATGGCACGGTGGGGGGGCGGCCGATGATGTCCGGCATGGTGGAGTCCGCCTGGATACCTGAGGCGCTGTTTACTCCGACCACCAAGGCCAATGACGGCGCACACGACGAACCGGTCAGTATCGAAAAGATGGAGGAAATGATAGGTGCGGATTTGACCCGCGAGGTGGAGGCCATGAGCCTCACCCTGTATCTGGAAGCCATGAAATATGCCAGTACCCGCGGCATCATCATCGCCGACACCAAGTTTGAGTTCGGACTGGATGAGCAGGGCGAGCTCACCTTGATAGACGAAGTGCTGACGCCCGATTCGTCGCGCTTCTGGTCGGTTGAGAGCTATAAACCGGGCAGTCATCCGCCGAGTTTCGATAAACAATACGTGCGCGATTATCTGGAAAGTATCGGCTGGGACAAACAGCCTCCGGCGCCGGAGCTTCCTCCGGAAGTGGTGGCGCGCACCGCCGAGAAATACCGGCAGGCCCTGCATACGCTGGTGGATGATGCCGATAGTGGAGGATGACGATATCGCGCGCGCCGCGGAAATATTGCGCAGCGGCGGGGTAGTCGCCTTTCCCACCGAGACCGTGTACGGCCTCGGTGCGGATGCGTTGAATCCCCAGGCGGTCGCGCGCGTCTTCGCCATCAAACGGCGTCCGCCCGATCATCCGCTTATCGTGCATCTGCCGGATGTCTCCTATCTTAAAGACTGGGCATGCGACATCCCGCGCGCGGCGTACCGGCTTGCCGAAAAATTCTGGCCGGGGCCTCTCACCCTGATTTTAAAACGCGCAGCGATCGTGCCGGACAACGTGACCGGCGGACAAGACAGCGTGGGCCTGCGCGTGCCGGGACATCCCGTGGCGTTGGCGCTGCTGGAAAAATTCGGCGGCGCTGTCGCCGCGCCATCCGCCAACCGCTTCGGTCATGTCAGCCCCACGCGCGCCGAACATGTTCGGGAAGAACTTGGCGGCGAGGTGGACATGATACTGGACGGCGGGCCTTGCCGGGTCGGACTGGAATCCACTATCGTGAGCTTGCTGGATGCGCGCCCGCTCATCTTGCGGCCGGGCGCCATCTCACCAAGCATGCTTGCCGAGGCGTTGGGCGAGGAGATCGAAACGGGGACGGAGGAGAAAATTACCCTGCGCGCACCGGGCATGCTGGCCTCGCATTACGCGCCGCGCACACCGCTACACAAGATCCCCGCCGCGGAATTATATGAGCGCGCCTTTGCGCTGGTTACCCAAGGTCAACGGGTCGGAGTACTCACGCGCCAAGAGGGCGCACATAAGCCTGGCCTATATTATTATCTGCTGCCCGATGATCCCAAGGATTACGCCCATGAACTTTACGACACGCTGCGTAAGGCCGATGCACGACGATTTGATATGTTGCTCATCGAAGAGCTTCCGCAGGACGAGACATGGCTTGCCGTGCGTGATAGGGTGACGCGCGCGGCGACATAGAAATGCACGACAAACCACAAACCGAGAAAACAGAAGCGCCCCCGGCGGACGAAACCAAACCGGGCGTGCATCACGCTCCTTGGGAGCGCTCGTTCAGAAAAATCATCTCTCCCTTCGAAGAGTTCATCAAGCACCAGACCACCGCCAGCGTCATCCTAATAGTCTGTCTGGTCATCGCTTTGGTGATCGCAAACTCTCCCCTGGCTGATATTTACCAACGGATCGTCAATATGCCGATCGCCATAACGGCCGGTAATTTCGTTTTAGAAAAAAGCGTCCATCACTGGATCAATGAAGGCCTGATGGCGCTGTTTTTTTTCGTGGTGGGACTCGAGATCAAGCGCGCCATTCTGGTCGGGGAACTTTCCAGCCCCCGCAAGGCCGCTTTGCCCATCGTGGCGGCGCTGGGCGGGATGATCGCCCCCGCGCTGCTGTATTACTGGATTAATCCTGAAGGTGGCGCGGCGCGCGGCTGGGGCATCCCCATGGCCACCGACATCGCCTTTGCCGTAGGGGCGTTGGTGTTGCTCGGCAGCCGCATCCCGCGGTCGCTGGTAATGTTTCTGGTGGCGTTGGCGATCGTGGACGATCTGGGTGCGGTGTTGGTCATCGCGCTGTTTTATACGGAACAGATCGCCGGCCTTTATCTGGTTGCGGCGCTCGCGCTGTTTCTGCTTCTGATCGTGTTCAACCTAGGCGGTATCCGCCACCCCGTGCCGTACTTTATCATCGCCTTTTTACTCTGGCTGATGCTGCTGAAATCGGGCGTGCATGCCACCATCGCCGGTGTGCTGGGGGCCTTCACCGTTCCCGCGCGCTTTAAATATGACACCGCGCGTTTCAGCCGCCATATCCGCGAGCTTATGGATCGCTTCGACGCAAGTCATCGCCCCGACAGGGATATCCGCACCAATGATGCGCAGCGGATTATTTTGCAAACCCTGGAGCGCGACATCGAATTGGTGGATACGCCGCTGCAACGCCTGGAGCACCTCTATCATCTGCCGGTGGCGTTATTGGTGATTCCGGTCTTTGCATTGGTCAATGCCGGTGTACCCATTGCGTTTGAAACAGTCGGAATGACTTTGTATCATCCCGTGACCCTGGGTGTAATGTTCGGTTTGGTATTCGGCAAATTTCTTGGCATCACGGGCAGTTGCTGGCTGGCCCTTAAGTTGAATATCGGACAACTGCCGGAACACACGGAATTTCGCCACATCGCCGGCGTAAGCCTGCTGGCGGGCATCGGATTTACCATGTCCTTGTTCATCGCCGAACTGGCCTTTGCGGAGCAAGCGGAGTATCTGTTGATGGCAAAATTGGGAATTTTATACGCCTCGCTGGCGGCGGCCGTGCTAGGCTATGGCTGGTTATTGCTGACTACCCGGCGCGTGAATTCAAACTAATACAGCTCCTTGCTTACCTGCGTGTCTAATACACTGCTAGAAACCGAAATACTCGATATGGTATCGCGTGCGCTTGCCGAGGACATAGGCGGTGGGGATCGTACCGCGGCGCTTATTTCCGGCGAGGTCATTTCCGAAGCCAGGCTGGTCAGCCGCTCCCAGGCGATCGTTTGCGGTGCACCTTGGTTTGACAAAACCTTTCATCAGCTCGACAACACGATCAACATTGCCTGGCAGGTAGGGGAAGGCGAGGCGATGCATCCTGACCAAACTCTATGCGTGTTGCGCGGACCTGCACGCGCATTGCTCACCGGCGAGCGTACCGCGTTGAATTTTTTGCAGACCCTCTCCGGCACGGCGACAATCGCGCGTCGCTATGCGGACGCGGTGCAGGGCACCGGGGTGAAGGTGCTGGATACACGCAAGACCTTGCCGGGCCTGCGCCATGCCCAGAAATACGCCGTGCGATGCGGGGGTTGCTACAATCACCGTATGGGGTTATACGACGGCGTCCTGATTAAGGAAAATCACATCCGCGCTGCGGGCTCAATCACGGCGGCGCTGCGCGCCGCTCAGGATCTCGCCGCCGATGTTGTTTTAGTTGAGATTGAAGTGAGAGCTATCGAGGAGCTGCGCGAGGCGTTAGAGGCGGGCGCAAAACGCATACTGATGGATAATTTCACTCTGGATAATTTACGCTGGGCGGTGGCTGAGAATCACGGGCGCGCGAAATTAGAAGCTTCGGGCGGCGTCACTTTGGAAAATATCCGTCTTATCGCGAAAACAGGGGTGGATTTTATCTCAGTGGGCGATCTCACCAAAAATATCAAGGCAGTGGACTTAACTCTGCTTTTTAGTGCGGCGGAGTGAGCGTTCGTCTTACCGGAAGAACCGTCCCATTTGCTACATGTGATAGCCGCGCGCCTGAAGTTCGGACTTGGCCTCCAGAGCCAGCAGTATCATCTCGAGATCGCCTTCCCAGTCGTAGCCCTGTCCCGCCTCCATACTCGTCCAGTGTTTCAGATTATGGAAGGGTTCATCGGCGTAAATCTTGACGTGCCGGGTTTCTTCGATATTGGGGCTGAGATCCGGCCATATGCTGTGAAACATACCCTCGGGCCGCACGAGAGACCACTCCTCAATGAGCCGGTAGCGCGCGGGCAAATCGGTAAAGGCCTCGGGCGAGCCGGTCTGCGGTGCGCCGGTGGACTTGTCAACGTGATCGGTGTGCACGTAGACGATGAGCTTGGGCTCGTGCTTGATGATCTCCGGCGTCATGTTGACGCCCGAAGGCATCCATGATGAGAAGGCCACGTCGAAGGGGAAGGTGACCTCTTGCAAGGCCATGGTGCACATTTCATAGCACGATGCGTCATAGAAATCGGCGATCTGATTAGGTTTCGCTTGAGGGTTACGCAGACCGATGATCTTGAAGCCCTCGCGCGCAAGCAAGCTGCCGATGAATCCGTTCCCCGCGTGCAGGTCGCAGATGACGGGATTTTCCGCCACCTGGCGTATGTAGTAGGCAATGGTGCGGATCTCTCCGCGCAGCGGGTAATAAGGCGCCACCGTGGGGCCGAACAGTTTCGGGTCGCGGTCGGGATTGCTGAATACCAGATAATGCAGCGGCAGGCCCTTGATGCGTTCATTAAAGGGCAGAGTGGCATCCCAGGCGGGATGCAGCTTTTGCTGAAATGCGAAGATGCGATTGAATATCTCATCGGTAAAGTACTCCATCGCACGGAGCTTTTCAAATTTTTCAATATCCATAGGAGCAGAACCTCTTATCGCCATGCCAAGGCCACGGCCTGCAGGAGTATTCCCGCATAGAGTGCGGCGAGCGCATCGTCGAGCATGATGCCGAGGCCGCCCTTGATACGGCGGTCAATGAGGGCGATCGGCCAGGGTTTCCAAATATCAAACAGCCTGAACAGTGAAAAGCCAAGTATCATCCAGCCCCAGCCCTTGGGCGCGGCGGTCATGGTGATGAGGTAACCTACGACCTCATCCCACACGATACCGGGATGATCGTGTACGCCCAGGTCTCGCGCCGTGCCGTGACATAGCCACACGCCGAGTCCAAAAAAGAGCGCGGTGTGGACTACATACAACCAGAGCGGCAGACCCTGTGCCGCCAAATAGATCAGCACGCCGAGCAGTGTCCCGAAGGTGCCTGGCGCATAGGGCAGGGCGCCCAGGCCGAAGCCGAACGCGAAAAAGTGCTTCAGATTGGACCCTACGCTGGGCGGGATAGAATGGCGGCTCATGGTGAGCGGGTGAAGGCGGGGTCTGGTTACAGTTGGCAAGTTGATATAGGATAACCCATCGCTTTCTCATGTACTAGCTTATGGGCACCTCTAAAAATGCGTCTTTTGTCTTTATGCGGCGTTGGAATTCTACTCGAAATGCGGGGCCGCGAAGCGGCAGACTGTGTGTACATTCCGCTTTCTCGCAGAATTCCGCCTTGCCTAAAGACAAAACCCACTATTTTTAGAGGTGCCTTTATGCCGCTGACTTTTTCCCGCAAAATCGCCGTGCTGTGTTGCGCCGCAGTGGTACTGTGCGCGCCGGGTTCGCCCGCGTATTCGGAAGAATCGAAGCTGGAGGTCATCGCCTTAAAGTATCTGACTTTTGAACAGGCGGTGAATCTGCTGAAGCCGTTGCTCGACAAGGAAGGTGCGATTAGCGGCATGAATAATCAACTGGTCGTGCGCACTACGCCTGGAAACCTTGAACAAATCAAGCAGGCACTAGCCGCCCTCGACGTCGCCCCGCATCGCCTGATGATTACAGTCAAGCAAGACGTAAACAGGGGTCGTGAGACCAGCGCAGCCGAAGTGTCCGGCCATATCCGCAGCGGCAAGGTTGTGACGACCGCGGGCAGGGACGACCCGCGTGAGCAAGCGGGAGCGGAGGTGCGCATCACCCGCACCGACGACGTGCAGGGAAGCATTAGTGTCGTGGGAGGCAGGACGCCGGGAGCGACTACGCTGCGAGACGATCGCAACACGCAGCAATTGCAAGTGTTAGAGGGGACTCCTGCCTTTATCGAAATCGGTGAATCGGTCCCGGTCGCCGAGCCCGGTTTTGTTCTTGCCCCGCAGCCGATTGTATACAACAGCATCAGTTATAAAGATCTCACTACCGGATTTAGTGTGTTGCCGCGTATTCATGGCGATGAAGTGACAGTAGAAATCGCGCCGCACCGCGCTGTTCTAAGTCAGGAAGGCGGTGGCAAGATTGACATTCAAGCGTCACACACCACCGTCAGCGGAAAGCTCGGCGAGTGGCTGGATCTCGGTGGCGCGGTGCAGAGACAGAGTTCGGCCGAAGGCGGTATCGTCTACTCCACTCGCGGCCTCAGCAGCGAGCAGTACAGGGTGTTGATTAAGGTAGAGAAGCTGGATTAGTAAGGCGTCAGGCCGTAGCCTGAGCCGGCATGCCGTCGTCCAAGATGTCTTTATTGTTACGCGCCTCGAGCAGACTCCAATAGCCAAACAAATTCACAGAGTGATGCTCGATGATGTCGAGCTTGGTGTCTAGCACAAAGGTCTCCAGAGAAAAGTCAGGCCGGAATCCAAGCAGTCCGGAAAAGGGCGCGATCAGACGCTCAAAGCGCGAGATGAATGGGTTGGTATTTTGGAAATGATTCACGATGTACAGCCTTCCCTCCGGTTTGCAGACGCGCCGCATCTCGTTGACCAGTTTGATGGGATGAGGCACGACGGAGGCCACATACATGGCGACGACCTTGTCAAAACTGTTGGCCGGATAGCTCATCTGCTCGGCATCCATCACCGCCAACGATGTTACATGATTCAGGCCGAACCGTTCTTTGCGATCGTGCGCCTTCTGTAGCATCTCCGGCGAAATATCAACGCCTATCACCTCCACATCGCGCGGATAAAGGGGGAGCGACAGGCCGGTACCGACCCCGACCTCCAGGATACGATCGCCCGGCCGGCAGTTCATGCTATGGATGACCGCCTCGCGGCCCGGGTGCATTACCTGGCCGAAGCCAAAATCATAAAGGCCCGCGTAACGCCGGTAGGCCTTACGAACAGCGTCTATATTCAAGTGAGCGCCCCCTCTTTTTTGGTTAGCAGGTGAATTCTGGTTGGTCCGGTTTTTATGAGGGCGGCAGCCCATTGTGCCTTACCCCTAATGAAGCCAAGAAATGAATCTTCTGTCAAGAGATAATGCATATCTCCGCTAAGATCTCAGGAATTCAGACAGAGTCTAGACATTCTAACCGGCAAACGTTGCACTAATCCCTTTTAGTACAAACTCCGCGGCGAGCGCCAGCAGCAGCATACCCATAATGCGGGTCGCCACGCGGGCACCTGTAGGACCCAGTTTATCAAATAACGGCCCCGCCAACCGAAACAGAATATACAACACCAGCGCGGTGACTAAAATAGTAGCGCTGAGTTGAATGTGGCCGCTGAGATTCCCTTGTTGCTGCTGGGCATACAGGATGACGGTGGTAATCGTCCCCGGCCCCGCGAGCATGGGGATGCCGAGCGGGACGATGGAGATGTCCTCGTGATTTACGTATTCCTGGCCCTCCGGAGTGGTCTGGATGCGTGAGTGGGTGGCGTGCAGCATGGACCAGGCCATCGAGGCCAGAATTAGCCCGCCGGCTACTTGGAAACTCGGCAGGCTGATGCCGATCACGCTGAATAAGTATAAACCACTGTACTGGAAAAACAGCAGTGTCACGATGACCGTGATAATCATGCGGCGCAGTATCCTGTTGCGCTGTTGGGTTGTCATGTCGCGGGTGAGTGAAAGATACAACGGTATGACGTCAATCGGCGCCAGCACCACGATCAAGGAGACCAGTTGTTTACTTAATTGGATGTAGTCTACGGTCATGGCCGGTTTCCGAGGGGATAGGCGCTGCATCCGCCTGATCGGGCAACCACTCAGTGTCGTCATCCCAATCTTTTTCATCCGGGATGGACGCAGTCAGGGAGGATAAAATAAAGCCCGGTATGCGTTGCTCCAGCCAGTAACAGGACTTCCACGGAGAGTTGCCGCTAATGAAACCGACATGGCCGCCACGGGCCGAGAGTTCCAGGATGACGGAAGGGGAAAGCTGGTCCTGTTGCGGGATGGCTGCGGGCGTCATGAACGGATCATCGGCGGCGTGCAGAATCAAAGTCGGGATGCGGATATGCTTGAGGTACCGGCGGCAACCCGATTTCCGATAATAGTCGTCCGCGCCGGCAAATCCATGCAGAGGTGCGGTAACGGCGTTGTCATACTCTGTAAACGTGCGTAAGTTTTCAAGGCTGTCCAACGTGATGGGTGCGAGCATGTGTCTAAACTTTTTCTCGACAGAGAAGCGCATGGAGCGCAGCAAGTGATGTTGATAAACCTGCGAAAAGCCGCGCTCCAAGCGCCGTGCAGAGTCGCTCAGATCAAAGGGCACACTGACCGCGACGGCGGCTTGCAGCGGCGCATTGATGCCCTGTTCGCCCAGCCACTTTACTAGCACATTGCCGCCTATAGAATAACCGATGGCGGCAAGCGGCGTGCCGGGTTCGCGCTTGCGCAGGGTGTTGACCAGGGTGTTAAAATCACCGGTATCGCCCGCATGATAGAAGCGGGGCAGGCGATTAGACACGCCGCTGCAACCGCGAAAGTGCATGAATACCGCACGCATGCCGCGTTTCTGTAAGGCGCCCATGATCCCGCGTGTATAGAGCGAATTGAGCGAGCCTTGCAGGCCGTGCAGCACAATCACGAGCGGTCCTGAGCCGCCGGGTGTCCAGTCCAGGTCTACAAAATCGCCATCCGGCAATTCCAGCCGCTCACGCCGCGTCACCGGTTTGGGGATGCGGCGAATGACGCTCGCCCAAATGGTTTGCAGATGTCCGTTAGATAACCACCAGGCAGGTGCAAATGCGCTGTGACGAATTTGACCGGTCTTTGCCATGTTGGAGGCGCGCCTCGTTTTTTGTCGTATCGTGTTAGTTTAGCATCCTAATCCGCGCATTACACCGCCTTGTGTAGACTGATCCATAACACCTCCGCGATGACGAGACCTGTACCAAGAAGTTGCATCAACGTTATCGTCTCACTTAGAAAAGTTGCACCGAGTATTAGGGTTGAAACTGGGCCGACCGAACCGATGATCGAGGTCTTTTTCGCACCGGTGCGGTTTAACGCCTCAGAAACCAAAAACGCAGGCAACACCGTAGAGAGCAACGCCATCCCGATGGCGAGTATATACACGGCGGAAGGCTGCTTGAGGCTTGCCAAATCGTGAGTGAAAAGGAAGTGCAGCGCGATAGCGATACTGGTCACTGTCATGGAATAAGCAGTAAAGCGGACGCTGCCGATGCGGGTGATGATCGAATCACTGCCGATCAAATAGATGGCATAGGTGAGCGCACTGCCAAACACCAGCGCCGCGTCGATGAGCGCGCGATATTGTTCTTTAGATTGAGCTATAAAATCCTCAGTGCGGATCTTATAGCGAGGTGATGCAACCGCGGTAAGATCCGCGGTGCTTGTTCAGAATAAAGTAAATTAAAGCAGGCCGCCGCGGCGCATGGGAATGTGTCCCAGCCACAGCAGGGATTTTAGGTTGCGAGCAGGGCATGATAGAGGATGCGAAATTTCGCTAACTCCGACCGTAAAGCCGGGTGAGATGTTGCAGCCGCTCGGGGATGTCCGGCGTGACTTGCTCCCAGCTAAACTGCCACTTCCAGTTGTTTGCGATGGTGCCCGGCGTGTTCATGCGGTGTTCGCTGCCGAGACTTAAGATGTCCTGCATCGGTAACATCGCCAGGTTGGCGACGGATTCCAGCGCGGCGCGTATGAGCGGCCAGGGCATCGGTTCGCCCGGCGAGCCCAGATAATCGTCTACGTAATTTTTGGCGTCGTGAGAGAGGCTGTTGAACCAGCCGAGCGTGGTGTCGTTGTCATGGGTGCCGGTGTACACCACACAATTGTGTTCGTGTTGATGGGGAAGATAAGGGTTGTGCGGCGTGCCGTCAAAGGCGAACTGTAAGACTTTCATTCCCGGCAGGCCGTATTTTTTGCGCAGGGCGATGACTTCAGTGGTGATGACACCGAGGTCCTCGGCCACCAAAGGTAGCGGGCCGAAACGCTGCTGCAGCGCGGCGAACAAGGCATCGCCGGGGACTTTTACCCAGCGGCCGTTGATGGCCGTGGCGTCGCCCGTGGGGATTTCCCAATGGGCCTCGAAGCCGCGGAAGTGATCTATACGGAGCAGGTCATAGAACTGTAGCTGAGTCTCTACGCGCTCCATCCAATAACGAAAACCGTCCTGCTGTATGCGCTCCCAGTGATAGTGAGGGTGTCCCCAGCGTTGTCCCAGCGGGCTGAAATAATCCGGCGGCACTCCCGCTACGGTGAGAGGGTGACCTGCGGCGTCGAGCTGGAAAGAATCCCGATTGGCCCAGACGTCGGCGCTGTCGTGGGCCACAAAGATCGGCATGTCACCGAACAGTTGCACGCCGGAGTTATTGGCGTAGGCCTTTAAGCCCGACCACTGTTGGAAGAAGACGAACTGCTCGAAACGAACCTGGGCGATGACTTCCTGCAAATCGAACGCGGCCTGTTGCAGGGCGGCGGGTTCTCGATCACGCAGCGGCGTGGGCCAATGTATCCAGCCGGCTTCGTCGTGGGCCTGTTTAAGGGCCTGATACAGGGCGTAATCCTCGAGCCAACGGGCCTCTTGCGCCACGAACTCGTTTAACGCATCGTGCTCGGTCTTGGAGGACTTGTGCAAAAAGCCTTGATAGGCATGTTTTAGCAAGGTGTGACGCAGCGTGCTGTAGTCTTGAGCCGGCTTCGTCAAGCCGGACCGGTCTTGCGCGCTCAGCCAGCCTTGCTCGACGAGCAGATCGAGACTGATCAGGAGCGGGTTGCCGGCGCTGATGGAGGGGCTGTGGTAGGGCGAACCGTCCGGGTGGGTGGGTGAGAGCGGGAGCACCTGCCAGACCCGCAGGCCGCTGGCTACCAGGAATTCCACGAAGCGATAGGCTTCGGGGCCGAGGTCGCCTTTGCCTAGACGGGAGGGCAGCGAAGTGGGGTGGAGGATGACCCCGGCGCGGCGTTCGATAAGCGGATTCGCAGGCGGCATCGCGGCTACTGTTGTGCTTTCCGCATCACGCCTCCCAGCGCGGGTTCTCCGGCGCCGTGGCTTACGGCAGCGGCCAGTTTAGACGGCGGGGTCAGGTCCAGCATACGGTAGAGGTTGGAGAGGTGCAAGCGGAACAGCCGTTCGAAATCACTGACCGCGGCGGCGGGGTTGTAGTCGCCGAACCACCAGAACCAGTCCGAGCCCTCACAGAGGCCCAGTTGACGCTCGGCGGCGGCCAATTGCTCGCCGCTCAAGCGGCCCTCTGCGACGGCCCGGTCAAAGGCGCGCTTGGCCTCGCCCAGCATCTCCCAGCCGTGATTTTTATCGGCCGAACCGATCCATGTGGAGAAGGTGCCGTACACCCAGCTCCCCGCGACCAGCTTGGTGAGGCGAGGGGGCGTGGCGGCCGGGTGCCGCTGTTCCAGATAGGAGGAAAAGGTGGTGAGTTCCAACTGGGGGTGCTCGGCCAATTTTTTATAGAGGGCGCTGAGAAAATAATAGCCGTTCGCGGGATAATATTCCCAGGCGTTTTCTCCATCCATGATAATGGAGACGACGCTGTCGGGCTGATCCTTGCAGGTGTCGGCGATGTTGACGAGGTGATAGATGAGGTTATTGACGGCGTCATCACTGTGCCAGGTGGCGTAAGTGAAGCCGATCAAGTCAGAGAGGCTGTCGTCACGGAAGAAGCATGACAGCAGGGTGCTGGGAGCGAGGTAAGGCCGGTACAGCCATTGCTTGCCGTTTTGCCTTTCGAACTCCTTGGTTCCGGCCAGACTGTTGCCGAGCACCGTCTCACCGCTTGCCGCCCACAGGTAACCCTCATCGGCCAGTAACCTCAACGCCGCCACGCTGATACCCCCCTCCGCCGGCCAGCACCCTTGAGCGTCAAAACCGAAGTGGCGGCGGAACACGGCTCGGCCTTCGCGGATATGCCAGCGTGCGCGCTCGAGACCGCCTGGATAGTAGGTATGCTGCGGCATAGGCGCGCTCGGCATCGCCTCCAGCGCGCTTCCCAGGTCGATCAAAAGCGGCAGGATCGGGTGTGCGTAGGGCGTCATAGAAAGCTCAATCCGGCCAGCCTCCGCCAATCTGCGGTAACGCCCGATCACGCTGCCCAGCAATTCTCCGATCACCGCCAACAGCTTGTGACGGTCTTGCAGCGTATACCCCACCCCCTTCTGGATGAGCCAGGCGATCCGCGGGTCTTCGCGCTGCGCGCTCTCACCCACCCAGGCGAGGTGATACCAGGTCACGATGTCGGCCAGGTATTGCTGGCTAAGATAAACAATCGTGTCAGAGTTTTCGGCCAGCGTGTCGGCGATGTTGGCCAGTTGGTGATACGGCGGAAACCGGTTGATGAAGCGCTCTTTGTTGATTCGCAGACAGGCCTTTACCAGCGCGGCGTATTCGTGCGGGTCCGTTGGACCATCGCTGCTTACCAAGGCCGCCAGCAGCGGATCGCGCAGCGGTTCGTTGCGGGTGAGATAGGCCTCGATCTGCGCCGTGTAATCGCTGATCTGCTCGAGCAGGATGGGCGCGAAATTGACCACCGCCCGCGCGCCCGGAATGGTCTCCAGATAATAGGCCATATCCACATAGTCCTTGATCCCGTGCAGATATGACCACGGTAACTGATACTGTCCGCTGGCCAGATCCTGGTACTGCGGCTGGTGCATGTGCCAGCACAGCACGACCTTCAAACGCGATCCCTCCCTTGCTAAAGGGGAGGTGAAGGGCGGGTCAGCGGACATGATGCAGGGTTTGACCCAGCATCTCCGAAGTCACCAGCACCACCCCGCCCGGTGTGACATGAAAGCGCTTGGCGTCTTCCGTGTGATCTATGCCGATCACCGTTCCGTCGGGGATGACGCAGCCTTTGTCCACCACCACCTTGTGCAGGCGGCAGTGATTGCCGATGGTGACATCGGGCAACACCACCGAATCTGTGATCGAGGAATACGAATTCACCACCACGTTGGAGAATAACAGCGAGTGACGCACCACCGCGCCCGACACGATGCAGCCTCCCGAGATCATGGAATCCACCGCCATGCCGCGCCGGTCTTCGTCGTCGAACACGAACTTGGCGGGCGGCAATTGCTCCTGATGGGTCCAGATCGGCCAGTCTTCGTCGTAGAGATTAAGCTCTGGCGTGACGCCGATCAGCTCCAGGTTGGCCTCCCAGAAAGCGTCCACTGTCCCCACGTCGCGCCAATAGGCGCTCTTGCCGGCCTCGTGATCGTGAAACGGGAAGGCGAGCACACGGTATTTGTTGATCAGTGACGGGATAATGTCCTTGCCAAAATCGTGCGAGGAGTGCGCGGTGTCGGCGTCCTTGATGAGCTGCTCATAGAGAAATTCGGCATTAAAGACATAGATGCCCATTGAGGCCAGCGCCACATCATCACGCCCGGGGATGGGCTGGGGCTGTGCGGGCTTTTCCTTAAAATCAATGACGCGTGAATCCTTATCCACCGTCATCACGCCGAAGGCCTTGGCTTGCTCCAGCGGCACCTCGATGCAGCCCACTGTCATGTCGGCGTTGTTTTGGGAGTGGAAGGCAATCATGCGGCCGTAGTTCATCTTGTAGACATGATCACCCGCTAGGATCAGCACATAATTCGGCTTGTGCTTGCGGATGATGTCCAGATTCTGGAATACCGCATCGGCGGTGCCAGAGTACCAGGAGGTCTCGATGCGCTGCTGGGCGGGCAACAACTCGACGAATTCACCGAACTCGCCGCGCATAAAACTCCAGCCGCGTTGAATGTGGCCGATCAGCGAATGGGCCTTGTATTGAGTCAGGATGGAGACGCGCCGGATGCCGGAATTGATGCAGTTGGATAAGGGAAAGTCTATGATCCTGAACTTGCCCCCGAACGGCACAGCCGGCTTGGCACGCCACAGTGTCAGGTGTCCTAACCGCGAGCCACGACCTCCCGCGAGGATGATCGCCAAGGTATGACGGGCGCGGCGGCGGACGAAGGGCTGCGTGTTAGTGTTATCGGAGTGGGAGGAAGACGCCATGGGCTGATCCTTATATGTAACATGTCTTTGTCGGAACCAATTTATGGTAGTCTGAGCGCAGATTACGCGGAGTGATGATCAATGGTATGGTACACATAGAGCGAACCAGTATGCAAACCACGTACCGGCTTTACTTTTACATAGAAATGATATGAATACCGTAGCTAATCCGCCCGCCGAATTGGTGCGACTGTCGGAAGGCCGTCACCACGACCCATTCTCCTTGCTTGGGCGGCATCCTCTGGGTACACAACGAGAGTTCATCCGTGCCTACATACCGGGTGCGAGCCGCGTGTTTATAGAAGGATTAAGCCAGGCATTGCCTATGCAGCCGGTAGCCGCGATCAGCGGTATGTTTGAATGGCGTGGTGAAGCCGCTAAGGTCGGCCCGCATTACGAGTTGACCTGGCAAGAGGGCGGACAGTCACGACGCGTGTACGACCCCTATTGTTTTCCACCACAACTTCCCGACTATGATTTACACCTTTTTGGTGAAGGGCGCCACCGGCATGCGCACCGCTTTATGGGCGCACATCTCCACAGCGTGGAGGGGATCAGCGGCGTGCTGTTCGCCGTGTGGGCCCCGAACGCCGAGCGCGTCAGTGTGGTGGGCGACTTCAATAACTGGGACGGGCGCCGTTATCCCATGCGGGTGCGCGGCGGCAGTGGGGTGTGGGAACTGTTTATTCCCGGCATTGGTGCTGAAACGCTCTACAAATTTGAAGTACGCACCCAGGCCGGTTACATAGGCCTCAAGACCGATCCTTACGCCCAGAGTTTTGAACTGCGCCCGAAGACCGCCTCCATCGTGACGGCGGACTCCCCGCATAGCTGGACGGATGCGGTCTGGATGCAGAACCGCACGGAAGGCGCCTGGCTGCACCAGCCGATCTCGATCTATGAAATTCATCTGGGCTCGTGGCGACGCGACGAACACGGGCAGTTTCTCAACTATCGCGAACTCGCGCACCAACTCGTTGCACATGTCAGCGCACTGGGTTTTACGCACATTGAACTCATGCCGGTCACCGAACACCCCTATGACGCCTCCTGGGGCTATCAGACCACCGGCTACTACGCCCCCACCCGCCGCCACGGCAGCCCCGGCGACTTCCGCTATTTTGTGGATTACTGTCACACGCACAATATCGGCGTATTGCTTGACTGGGTGCCCGCACACTTTCCCAGAGATCAGCACGCCCTGGCGCGCTTCGACGGCACGGCTCTCTATGAACACGAAGACCCGCGTTGGGGCGAACATCCCGATTGGGGCACGCTGATCTTCAATTACGGCCGCAACGAGGTGAAAAATTTTCTCATCTCGAGTGCGCTCTACTGGCTGGAGGAATTTCATATAGACGGCCTGCGCGTGGACGCCGTCGCCTCCATGTTGTATCTCGATTACTCACGCAAGCCCGGCGAGTGGCGGCCCAATGTCCACGGCGGCAATGAAAATCTCGAGGCCATCGCCTTCTTGCGCGAGCTCAACACCGTCACCCACGAATATTGTCCTGGCACGCTGATGCTTGCCGAAGAATCCACCGCCTGGCCGATGGTGTCGCGTCCGGTATGGCTGGGCGGCCTCGGCTTCAGCATAAAGTGGAACATGGGCTGGATGCATGACACGCTGGAATACATGAGGCTCGACCCGGTGTACCGTCACTACCATCACGAACGGCTCACCTTCGGTATGCTCTATGCCTATACCGAAAACTTTGTATTGCCGTTCTCGCACGATGAAGTCGTGCACGGCAAGGCCTCGCTGCTCTACAAGATGCCGGGCGACAATTGGCAGCGCTTCGCCAATCTGCGCCTGCTCTACACCTATATGTACACGCAACCCGGCAAGAAATTACTGTTCATGGGTTGTGAGTTCGCCCAAGGTCCGGAGTGGGATCACACCAAAGGATTGGACTGGTATGTGCTCGACTACCCCGATCATCAGGGCATGCTGAGTCTGGTGCGCGATCTCAACCGGCTGTACCGTGAGTCCAGCGCCTTGCATCGTTACGACTTCGATCCCCACGGCTTTGAATGGATAGACTGTCACGACGCCGCGCAGTCGGTACTCTCTTATCTGCGCAAGAGTGAGGACGAAACCGTGGCCGTAGTCCTCAACTTTACGCCTATGCCGCGCTACGGTTATCGCCTCGGCGTGCCGCACCCGGGCTATTACCACACTGTTCTTAATTCAGATTCGACCTTCTACGGTGGCAGTAATTTGGGTGAGCCAGGTGTGTGGGCCGAGCCTACACCATGGATGGGCAGGCCATGGTCCATTCAAATCACCCTCCCGCCCTTGGCCGGGGTGGTGCTTAAGCAAGCGGTTAAGAGTCTTAAAGATTGCACGCCAGGACGTAAAGGAATTAGAAACGATTTAGTGTAGTGTAGAGCCCGGCCTCGTAGGGTGCGCAGCGCCTTATCTGCGCATCCTTCCAATTGGCGTGCAATCGTTCATTGTCCTTTCTCAACCTCATCCATCTTCTTACGCTGTTCTTCCGCCTGACGGTCTATCGTCTGCTGCACGCCCTTGGCTTTATCGAGCGCCTGGCGTTCTTCCTTGAATATCGTCGCCGGTTGCGGCTCGGTTTTAGGCCGATTGTCACAACCGCTTAACAGAGTGGCGGCCATAATAACGATGAGGACAGTAATGATTTTCATAAATTCCTCCTTGGCGCGATTCACGCACTGCGAAACATAAAATATACCGCGCCCAGCAAACAAAGTCCGGCCCACAAATAATCCAGCTTCAACGGCTGCTGCATGTAATACACCGCAAACGGCACAAACATAGACAGCGTAATAATTTCTTGCAGCAGTTTCAACTGCGCGAGGCTCATGGTGGTAAAGCCAATACGGTTGGCGGGCACCTGTAGCAGATACTCAAACAGCGCAATGCCCTAACTCACCAACGCCGCGATATACTACGCCTTGTGATTCAAATTTTTGAGATGTGCGTATTGGGCGAAGGTCATGAAGACGTTGGACAGGATGAGCAATAAAGTAGCTTGCAAAATAACAGGCATGTTACAGATTATGCATGAGCTGTGGCCAATTGTGACTGAATGAACTCAACGATGCCGGACAGGGCCAGGTTCCGGCTTTCCATATCCCGGCGCCCCTGGTACTCAATCGTACCGGCATCTAGGCCGCGTTCGCCGAGCACGAGGCGATGCGGGATTCCGATGAGTTCGATGTCGGCGAACATCACGCCGGCGCGCAGCGGGCGGTCGTCAAGCAGCACTTCAATGCCCGCGTTCTGCAGTTCCCGATAAAGCTGCTCCGCCGCCTCACGCACCCGTTGTGATTTATGCATGTTCATGGGCAGCAAAGCAACTTGAAACGGCGCAATCGCCACCGGCCAGATAATGCCGCGTTCATCGTGATTCTGCTCGATGGCCGCGGCGACCACGCGCGACACGCCGATGCCGTAACAACCCATCGTCATGACCACCGGCTGGCCATTCTGGTCGAGCACAGTGGCGTTCATGGCCGCGCTGTATTTGGTGCCGAGCTGGAAGATGTGGCCGACCTCGATGCCGCGTGCGATGGAGAGCTTTCCCTTCCCGTCCGGACTAGGATCACCTTCCACCACATTACGCAGGTCGGCTACTAGAGGTTCGGGTAGATCGCGTCCCCAATTTACGTCGGCGAGATGTTTGCCATCTTGATTCGCGCCACACACAAAGTCCACAAGGTGTGCCGCAGCTCGATCCACAATGACAGGAATTTTTAATCCCAGCGGACCCAGCGAACCCGGCTCGCAGCCTGCCACTCCGCGCACCTGTTCATTACTCGCAAAGGTGACGGGGCTTGCAACCTCGGTGAGTTTGCCCGCCTTAACCATATTCAGTTCGTGATCGCCGCGCAGCACCAGGGCGATGACTTCATCTTTCTTGGTGCCTTGCACCAACAGTGTTTTTACGCATTGCTCTGGCGCAACCTTCAGAAACCCGCTCACCTCTTCAATGCTGTGCCAGCTGGGCGTGTCCACGGTTCGCATCGGTTGTTTTGGTTCGGGGCGCTTGCCAGCGGGCGTCACCGCCTCGGCCAGTTCGACGTTGGCTGCGTAGTCGCTCGTATCGGAAAAGGCGATGGCGTCTTCGCCCGAGGCGGCGAGCACGTGAAATTCCTGCGAGCCGCTCCCGCCGATTGCGCCGGTGTCGGCATACACGGCGCGGAAATCCAACCCCAAGCGGGTGAAGATGCGCATATAGCTCGCGTGCATAGTCTCGTACGTTTCTTGTAGCGAGGCCTGATCTATGTGAAAGGAGTAGGCGTCCTTCATCAGGAATTCGCGCGCGCGCATCACGCCGAAGCGCGGCCGTGGTTCATCGCGGAATTTGGTTTGGATTTGGTAAAACGTGGCCGGCAATTGTTTGTAACTGCGAATCTCGCGGCGCACCATGTCGGTGATGACCTCTTCGTGCGTAGGGCCGAAGCAGAAGTCACGTTGATGACGGTCCTTCAGGCGCAGCAACTCCGCGCCGTAGAGCCCCCAACGGCCGGACTCCTGCCACAGCTCGGCCGGCTGCACGGCGGGCATCAGCACCTCTTGCGCGCCGATGCGATTCATTTCCTCGCGCACGATGGCCTCCACCTTGCGCAGTACGCGCAAGCCGAGCGGCAGCCAGGTATAAATGCCGGCCGCGAGCTTGCGGATCATGCCGGCGCGCAACATCAGTTGGTGACTGATGACCTCGGCGTCGGCGGGAGTTTCTTTGGTAGTGGGGAGGAGTAGCTGTGAGGCGCGCATTTTCAGATCTGTAGGGCCGAATTCATTCGGCCACCTCAATAATAAATATGAAGTTTATCAAGCTCAGCATGACCCCGTACAGAAAAGGGTTAATAGTTGACTATTTTAATCAGGTATAGTATTTTTATGGTTGTTATAAGCAGGAGATCAGTATGTCTATCACACTCACCGACAAAGCTGCACAGCGTGTGCAGAAATTGCTTGCCAAACAGGGCGGCGTCGGCCTGCGCCTGGGGCTGCGTAAAGCCGGCTGTGCAGGTCAGGCCTATACCTTCGATATCGCCCAAGAGATCGGCGAGGGAGATAGTGTGTTCGAGTCCAACGGCGCCAAGGTCGTGGTGGACCGTGCCAGCCTGCTCTCTTTAGACGGTTCCCAACTCGATTATGCAAAAGAGGGGATGAACGAGGTATTCAAGTTCAATAACCCCAATGAAAAGTCCGCCTGTGGTTGCGGCGAGAGCGTGAATTTCTAGGGCA
>JAYUCX010000097.1:0-3816 GCA_043740145.1 Gammaproteobacteria bacterium | reverse complement strand
TGTTGTCGTGGTCATGGACTTTATGGCGCAGGTGCAGGCGCATCTGATGTCGCATCAATATGAGGGCCTGCTGAAGAAGGCCAATCTGAGAAGGTGAGGTAAGGAGAATTTTATGAAGGTGCGCGCCTCGGTAAAAAAGATGTGCCGTAACTGTAAAATCGTGCGGCGTAAGAGTGTGGTGCGGGTGATTTGCACCGATGCACGCCATAAGCAACGGCAAGGTTAGGAGAGCTGCATGGCCCGTATTGCTGGTATAAATATTCCGGTTCAGAAGCACACGTCCGTCGCGTTGACCGCGATTTACGGTATCGGCCGCGAGCGCGCCCAAGATATTTGCAAGGCGACCGGTGTGAACCCGCAAATCAAGGTGAAGGATCTCACTGACGCCCAGGTGGAGGCCTTACGCTCCGCGGTGGCTAAATTCACTGTGGAAGGAGATCTGCGGCGCGAGGTCTCTATGAGCATCAAGCGTTTGATGGATCTGGGCTGCTATCGCGGCCTCCGTCATCGCCGTGGCCTACCGGTGCGCGGTCAGCGTACCCGCACCAATGCGAGGACTCGCAAAGGTCCGCGCAAGGCGATCAGGAAATAAGTTGAGAGTATTTAAACAGGATATCTATGGCTAAGGTCACTACCCGCGTCCGCAAGCGTGTTAAAAAGAACGTCGTAGACGGCATGGCGCACATCCACGCCTCGTTCAACAATACGATAATTACCATCACCGACAGACAGGGCAACACCTTGTCATGGGCGACGTCCGGCGGCTGCGGCTTCCGCGGTTCCCGCAAGAGTACGCCATTCGCCGCACAGGTGGCGGCGGAAAAGGTGGGTAATGCAGTACAGGAATTTGGCGTGAAAAATCTCGAAGTCTTCGTCAAGGGTCCCGGTCCAGGCAGAGAGTCGGCCGTGCGTGCCCTCAACGCGGCCGGTTTCAAGATCTCCAATATCACTGACGTGACACCGATTCCACACAACGGTTGCCGTCCCCCTAAAAAGCGTCGCGTGTAAGCCGGAGGCAAGTCTTGGCAAAATATATTGGTCCAAAATGTCGTTTATGCCGCCGTGAGGGGGAGAAGCTCTTCCTAAAGGGCGAGAAGTGCTTTGGCAGCAAGTGCGCGATAGAAAGCCGTGCATTCCCGCCGGGGCAGCACGGGCAGCGGCGCACCCGGCTCTCGGGTTATGCGACCCAGCTCCGCGAAAAGCAGAAGGTGCGCAGGGTTTACGGCGTGCTGGAATCTCAGTTCCGCCTCTACTATAAAGAGGCGGATCGCCGCAAGGGTTCGACCGGCGAGAATCTGCTTCAGTTGCTGGAAGGGCGCCTGGACAATGTCGTGTATCGCATGGGTTTCGCCGCCTCGCGCAGTGAGGCGCGCCAACTGGTGCGGCACAATACGGTCACCGTGAACGGCAAAAAGGTGAATATACCCACTTATCAGGTCAAGCCCAGCGATGTGGTCGCGGTGAGCGAGAAGGGCAGGAGCCAGTTGCGCATCCAGGCCGCGCTCGACATGGCGCAGCAGCGCGGGTTTCCCGATTGGATTGATGTGGATGTAAGTAAAATGCAGGGGGTGTTTAAGTCGAAACCGGAGCGCAGTGATTTGCCCGCCGAGATCAATGAGCATCTCATCGTCGAGCTTTACTCTAAGTAAAAATACACGGTTGCACTGCGTGTTCTGTTGAAGAGAGGTTTTTATGCAAGGCTCAGTCTCAGAATTTTTAAAGCCTCGTCTGGTTGAAGTTCAGCACATAGACGCCAAACACGCGAGAGTGGCGATGGAGCCGCTGGAGCGCGGCTTCGGCCATACCCTGGGTAACGCGCTGCGTCGCATCTTGCTGTCTTCGATGCCAGGCTGTGCCGTGGTGGAGGCCGAGATTCAGGGTGTGGTACATGAGTACACCAGTATCGAAGGTGTGCAAGAGGACGTGGTTGAGATACTGCTCAATCTTAAAGGCCTGGCGATCCGGATGCACAACAAGGACGAATCTACCCTCACTATCAGCAAAAAAGGCCCCGGTGTGGTGACCGCCAACGACATCGTTTTGGATCATGATGTAGAGATCGTGAATCCCGATCACGTCATCGCGCATTTAACCAAGGCCGGGGCGCTGCACATGACCCTGAAGATCAAGCGTGGACGCGGTTATGAGCCTTCTACCGCGCGGCTGTCGCGCACCGAGGAGGACAAGGCCATCGGGAAACTGCAACTGGATGCCTCGTTCAGCCCGGTGCGCAAGGTGACCTATGCGGTGGAGAGTGCGCGTGTGGAACAGCGCACCGACCTCGACAAACTGGTGATAGATATCGAAACCAACGGCACGGTGGATCCTGAAGAAGCGATCCGCCGCGCTGCACACATCCTGCAGGATCAGCTCTCGATCTTTGTGGAGTTGAAGGGCAGCGAAGTGGCGCGTCCCAGTTCGGTACAAGCGGTCGAGATTGATCCGATCCTGCTGCGCCCGGTGGACGATTTGGAGTTGACGGTTCGTTCCGCCAATTGTCTCAAGGCTGAGAGTATCCATTATATCGGCGATCTCATTCAACGCAGCGAGGTGGAGTTGCTGAAGACTCCCAATCTCGGCAAGAAATCACTCACTGAGATCAAGGACGTGCTTGCCTCGCACGGCCTGTCTTTGGGCATGCGCTTGGAGAATTGGCCACCGCCGAATCTGAAAGAGCCGGAAAAGTTGTCGGCACCGGTCTCGGCCGAGGCCTAAGATTCACCGAACACCGAATACGAAAGGATAAGCTATGCGTCACCATAATAGTGGTCGTCAACTGAGCCGCAACAGCAGCCACCGCAAGGCGTTGCTGAAAATGTTGGCGGTCGCGCTGATGCGCCACGAAATCATCAAGACCACGCTGCCCAAGGCCAAAGAGCTGCGCCGCGTCGCGGAGCCGTTGATTACCCTGGCCAAGATTGACAGCGTCGCCAAGCGGCGGCTCGCCTTTGCGCGTCTGCGTGATCGTGAGATCGTCACCAAGCTGTTCAACGAACTCGGTCCGCGTTACAAGGCGCGCCCGGGCGGCTATCTGCGTATCCTGAAGTGCGGTTTCCGGGCCGGTGATGCCGCGCCGATGGCCATCGTCGAGCTGGTGGATCGTCCTATGCCGGCGGACGAGGGCGCCGAAGCCGCTAAATAGCGCGCTTGCCGCATAACTCCTATCAAACCGGGCCCTGCCCGGTTTTTTATGGGTGATAGATTTCAATTTTCGACCAAAATAAAATATCGTAGGAATAAGGGGTGCCTCTAAAAATAGTGGATTTTGTCTTTAGGCAAGGCGGAATTCTGCGAGAAAGCGGTCGCTCCTGCGCATCCCTGCGCCCGCGACATTCGGGCTCCCTGCCCAGCACAGTGTACACGGCAGTCTGCCGCTTCCCGGCCCCGCATTTCGACGTACAGGGACGTACTAGTGTCGCGGGAGGCAGGACGCCGGGAGCGACCGAGCAGAATTCCAACACAGCATAAAGACAAAAGACGCATTTTTAGAGGTGCCCTTAAACCTTGCTATAACCCAGTGTAGAGCCTATGCCGTATACTATACGGCATGCTCAGTGCCTCTGAATTTTTAGGACTCGACGGCCCGTTCGCGCAACACGTTTCGGGTTTTGCGCCCCGCCCCCAGCAACAGGAAATGGCCGCAGCGGTCGCGCGGGCGTTGGCCGATGGCGAAATCCTCATCGCCGAGGCAGGCACCGGCACCGGCAAGACCTTTGCTTACCTCGTCCCCGCCCTGCTTTCCGGCAAAAAGGTTATCGTCTCCACCGGCACCAAGGCGCTACAAGATCAACTCTTTCATCGCGACCTGCCGGTGGT
>JAYUCX010000096.1:0-9071 GCA_043740145.1 Gammaproteobacteria bacterium | reverse complement strand
TGCTCGCGTATCGCGGGCCCACCCAGATCTTGATAGACACCCTTACTCGCACGGTCAGAGACGGTGACGATGCCGATGCGTACAGGTTGAGTGGTCATAAGGGTGTATCGTGCGCGACGGTGATATTTGCTTCAAGCAACAGTCGTTGTATCCGCGGTTCCTCGAGGTCTTCAGGTCTGTCCACATCCCGGCGTGGGGCGAGTTCGCGCCAGCGCCATTGTAGCCGTTTCAGCCGCTCGCGGGTAAGGGCAAGCACTTCGCAACTACCCCACGTAATGTCTTCAAACAGGTGCAGCGCGGCCTTACGCAAGCCCAACAACACATAACCGCCGTCCTCGGCAGGACCGATAACGGCATCAAATCCGTCCCACAGGCTATCCAGCGCCGCGCGTAAATCCTGCGCAGCGAGGGCTGGGCAATCCGTCCCGATAATTACCGCATAAGGGCTCTGTTGCAAGACGGTATCGAAGACATGCGCCATGCGCGCGCCCAGATCGTTTCCCTGCTGTTGATACAGGGTGACACCGAAATCTTTACTGCATTGTATGAAAAAGGGATGGTTCGTGTCAGGGCTGCACCAAAGCTCGACCGGGCAAAGCTGCGCCTCCACCGCCGTCGCGATGCAATGCCGCGTCAGTGTGGCGTGCAGCGCCGCTGCGCCTTCCGCGCCCAGCACGGGTATGAGGCGGGTCTTGACCGTGTCTGCAACGGGCGCCTTGGCGAACACCATGATGCGTGCGTCAGGAAATGACAAGTTCATGACGACGAATAATAGCGACGCACCAGATTTTCCGGGTCTGCTCCAAGGGCGTAAGCCAGCCGCAATCGCCACATCAACAAAATCGTGCGCATAATGCCACGCCCTTCCCAGCGGCGGCTGGAGGTGATGACTCGTTCGCGTACACAGAATGGCCGGCTGAAACGCCGCAAAATGCGGCTGATGGCGATGTCCTCCATCAGGGGAATATCGGGGAATCCGCCTACCTGTTCGAATACATCACGGCGGACAAAGATCGCCTGGTCGCCGGTAGCGATGCCCGTCAACCGTGACCGCCCATTCATCAGGGTCTCTACGACGCGCAGCAAAGGGTGACTCCCCGACAAGCGCACGTCAAAGCGTCCCCAGCGGGCGCCAGTCTGCGCCAGTCCTGCGCGGATCACACGATCCGCGCTCTCCGGCAATAGCGTATCGGCATGCAGAAAAACCAGGATCTCTCCGCGCGCCGCCGCCGCGCCGCGGTTCATCTGCCGCGCACGGCCGCGTTCGCTATGCAGGAGTTGATCGGCGAACGGCGCCGCCAGGCTGCAAGTGGCATCGGTACTGCCACCGTCCGCGACGATGACCTCATGTCCCGCCGCGCGCAAGGCTTGTAAGCCGGTCAGGGTCGGGACGATAGCCGCAGCCTCATCGAGTGTGGGGATGATAATGGAGAGCCTTGGTGCGGCGTCATTCATGGGCTGCATGATAAACGAAACCCTGACGTGGCGCAGGTGCGGCACACATGGAACCCGGTCCGTTGCGGTGTTACAATGGCGGCCCTGTCCGTGCGGCGCCAAGCAAGCCGCCTGGCATACCTGTTTCGGGGCGGTAGCTCAGCTGGGAGAGCGTCGCGTTCGCAATGCGAAGGTCGGGAGTTCGATCCTCCTCCGCTCCACCAAATACCTAGCCCGGGTTCGTCTTTACCCTTGCCCCGGTAGCTCAGATGGATAGAGCATCCCCCTCCTAAGGGGAAGGTCGGACGTTCAAATCGTCTCCGGGGCACTTAAAAATCAATAACTTATAAAAATAATCTATACAAAAAATATTCAACATTAACTATTTACCTGGAGCCGGCAACCTTCATTCCCAAAGCCCGCGCCGAGGCGGGGGGCAGGGTCGAGCCCGAGTTCCTTATCAACGGATGTCGGGTGTGCTTGCCAGCCAATTAAGCACTGCGTCAATAAATTCATCGCTGGCTTGTCTCAGCGCACTCGCTGCGCCTGCGGCATCCGGAGTCTGAGCCTGACGTTCCAGGGTAAAAGTACGTTCTCTGAGAGGGGTCTGTTCGTTTTTTTGGGTCAGGCTTATGTGGGCGCGAAGTAATACCCGGCTCGATTGCGGCGAATTAAATACCTGGCTGAACTCCTCTAGATCAACCCGCAACCGGGTCGGCGCGCCGTTCTGTTGTGTCGGGTTCACGTTGGGGGTGTCGCTGGCTGTGGAGAGGGCTTGACGCAGGCGTAGCGTTATCAAGGCCGCCGGCGGCGCAGCCCAGCGGCTGTCAGCGTAGGAGTCCAGGCGCGCAGCGTTATGATAAGAGAGCCGATATAAGATTGCCGGGCTGTCGAGCCAGGACGGCGCTGTGACAGGAGAGACCTCCAACCGGCCGGCAATACGCGTTGTTTGATCGGGTGCGTTTTGCCGCGGCAGACCAAAATCATACGTAACAATTGAAGTGCCGTCTTTCGGCGAGGTGCTGCAACCGTTAAGCATCAACAGAATAAGCGCGGCAGCCATGCCGGATTTTATTTTTGTTTTTGTCATGAGATGCCCATGAGTCTTTCCTCAAGGTGGGGCTGTAAAGCCCGGCTCTCCCGGACCCGGCTGGGGTAGTGGCTTGCCGAAGACCAAGCTTTGCGGCCGCCGCTCGATACTCGTCAGGAGTCTATCAAGGTTTTTGGAGGTGCGAGACAGATCATCCAGCAGCCGGTCAAATTTCGGGAGTGCCAAAGAGCGCACCTCGTCACCTACCGCCTCGCCTGCTGCTCCGATTTTTTCCGCACTGGCAGCGACCTTTTCCGCGCTTGCGGCAACTCTGTCGAAAGTCATGACTTGCTGCTGAAGTTTAGCCGTCAAGGTGCTGAGGTCAATAAGCAGCGCATCGGCCTTCTCGAGTACACCCTGGGTGTTAGTGACGACGGAAGGCAGCGCAGCGATGGTAGGATCAAGCTTATCCTGGAGCGTGACAAGACGCGTCGAAACTTGTTCGACATTGGCGAGTATACCCTTTACATGCTTAAGGTTTTCATCGTTGAACGCATTGCTCATGCGTTCCGTGAGCATGCTGATGCGCGCGAGAAGCAGCGGAGCGGAAGCTCCCACTTCTTGCAGCAGCGAAGTCCGCATCTCGATACGGGCGGGCGCTTCGGGGCTCGTTTGAAGCGGGGTTGTCGCAGTCCCGTCATCATCCAGTTGAATATAGGCAAGACCGGTCAAGCCTTGGTAGGCAAGCTCTGCATAGGTGCCTTGAGTGACCGGGGTACCGCTGTCTACCAGAATGCGGACTAAAATCGTACGATGTTGTTGGGGGTCGAGCAGGATTTTCTCAACCCGGCCTACCTGAAGACCGCGGTAACGTACCGCCGCCTGCGGATTTAGCCCTGATACCGATGATTTCGAGACGAGCAGGTAGACGTCCTCTTTCGCAGTGTCGCCACTGAACCAAATAGCGGCTGCCGCGAGCGCCGTAACGAAAACGATGATAAACAATCCCGCTGCGATGGCATGGGCACGGTTTTCCATATCCAGTTACCTTAAACGAAACAACCCAGGAATCCAACGCGCGCTATCATTCCAATATTCTCAGGCGCCGGCTACGGCCATGCGGCCTGCAAAAAACTTGTGGATAAAAGGGTGGTCTAATTGCATCACGGTTTTGAGTGGGCCTGTTGCAATGAGCCGGCGATTTGAAAGCACAGCAATTCTGTCGCTGAGCGCAAAGAGCGTAGCAATATCGTGGGTGACCATTACGACTGTAAAGGACAATTCTTTACGCAAATCCCCGATCAGCTTTACGAAGCTATCGCTAAGGTCTGGGTCGAGTCCCGCCGTGGGCTCGTCGAGCAACAACAGTTCCGGTTCAAGCGCCATCGCGCGCGCAAGCGCAACCCGTTTTACCATGCCGCCGGAAAGTTCGGCGGGCATCTTGCCGGCGTGCTCGAGCTCGATCTGCACCATGTCGAGCTTAACCCTCACGAGCGTGCGGATGGATGCCTCATCGAGGACGTGCAACTCGCGCAACGGCAGGGCAATATTATCAAATACAGTGAGGGCGCTATAAAGCGCACCGCCCTGAAATAGCACGCCCCAGCGGTTACGCAAATCCACCCGCGCCCGCGGATCACCCTCGTGTAGAGACACCCCGAACACCTTCACCTTGCCGCGTGATGGCGTTTCGAGGCCGAGTATGTGCCTTAACAGAGTGGTTTTACCGCTGCCAGAGCCGCCAACGAGTGCTAGCACCTCGCCATGATGCACGCAAAGATTAACGTCCTCGAGCACAACGGTATCACCGTATTGAGTCCAAAGGCCATCAATTTCAATGATACAGGGTTTGTCCGTCATCATACTCCCACATCGCTAAATACCACGGCGAACATTGCGTCAACGAGTATCACGATGGTGATGGATGTAACGACTGAGTTTGTCGTCCCTGCAGCGAGGCTCTGGGTATTCGGGAGTATACGCAGGCCGAACAGGCACGCGATAAGTGCGATCAGAAATCCAAACACCACGCCTTTGCCTACCCCAAGCCAGAGATTTGCAATGGGCACCGCGTCGGGGAGCTGATTCATAAAGTGCAATACGCCGATGTCGAGTTGCACCTTCGCCGCCAGCGCACCGCCAAGCAGTGCAGTGGCATCGGTCCACAGTACCAGCAGAGGAAGCGATATCGAGAGCGCTACCACCTTGGGTAAGACCAGGCGCACGCTGTAAGGAATGCCCATGACTGCCAGGGCGTCAAGTTCCTGGGTTACGCGCATTACCCCGAGTTGCGCCGTCATTGACGAGCCGGAACGGCCCGCGACGAGGACGGCGGCAATCACGGGACCCAGCTCACGCAGTATGCTAATACCGAGAATGTCGATAATGAAAATATCGACGCCGAAAGTTCTAAGCTGTTGGCTAAACAGATAGGAGAGCACTACGCCTATGAGAAAACCCAGCAGCCCGGTAATCGCCAGGGCCTGGGCGCCTGTGCGGTACAGATTAGCGGATATCTCGCGCCACGGAATCAGCATCGGACGGCGTGCGAGATGGACGACATCCAGCCCCAACTGGCCCAGCAGTGCAATAAAGCCCTGCACATGATCGGCTAAAGAAAATGTGCGCTGGCCTAATAAAATGACCGGCGTGAGGAGGTCGCGCGTGCTGGGCGGTAGCGTCGTTTCCGATAAGGCGTTAAGGCGGTCGAACAGGGCTATGTGTTCGGGGCGCAGCGTCAGGTTTTTCAGTCTTTGTCTTCCCCATGCATGCCACAGCAACATGGCGCCGGCGTTATCGAGTTCCGCGATACCCTGCATATTCCAATGCAGGGTGGGGTCGGCTGCATACGCCTTAAGCCTAGGGTCTAAAGTACGCAATAATGCCTTGAGATTGCGCAGATTCCATGCACCCGTTAACTCTAAAACCCTTGTACCATCCGTAGCATGCACTTCGCGTAGCGCCGGAGAGGTATTTGATTCAACGAGGTTATCCGTCATATCAGAAAAGGTAGGTTACTGAGAAGTCCGTAATTCGATTAGGGGAACTCTGAAAAATCCGTCCCTGGGATTTTTCAGAGACGGCCGCTCCTGCGCATCCCTGCGCCCGCGGCATTGGGGCTTCCTGCCCGGTAAAAAGCAAAAACGTGGTTTTTGCTTTTCGCCATTTTTCAAACACTTCCGTGTTTGAAAAATGGCGGCGCATCCCTGCACCGCAGGAACCTCTGATTAATCAGAGGTTCCTTAGTCTACACTTAACCCACACGTCCGTCTTATAACCGGCGCCGGCCGCATAGTACACTTGACGGCAAAACACCGGATGAGGTCTACTTCGATAAGCTAAGGAGCCAGCCATGTATGTCATCAACCGCAGTGTCGCCATACTCAAGCCCAACCAGCCGTTTCTGGATTGGCTCGCTGAGGTGCCCGATCCGGAGCCGCTGGAGTTGACGTTGGGGGACCTGCGTCACGACTGCACGGCCTTGCTGATTCCCGACTTTGATGATGAGGCGGATGCCTTGGGGTATATCTACGCCTATTATGAAGAGCTCTTTGAGATGGAGCTCGATGCCTGGTACGACGATGAGTCCCTGTGGCCCGCTGACAGGACGTTGGAGATGTTTGAGGAGTGGTTCGATATCGAAATCCACTCCATGGTTACCGACATGGCCGAGGATGAATTCGCGGCGGAGGAGTTTGACGAGGACAATCTACACTAGGCAGGCCGGATGCCGGTCAGGGTGCGGAACGAGGTCTCGCGCGCCACGTTGATGAAGTCGCGCATATAAGGTGTCGCGGCGTCGCTCGCGCGCAGTGCGGCGTAGAGCGTGCCCCATAGTCCTTCGCGGCCGAGCGGCCGCGCGGCGACGTAGTCGTGTTTGAGATATTCCTCCACCACCCAATTGGGCAGCGCCGCCACCCCCCGGCGGCTGGCGGCCAGTTGTACCATCATCAGGGTCAGTTCGGTGGTGCGCAGCCCAGCCGGTTCCACCCCGGCCGGCTCCAAAAACCGTTTGAATATATCCAACCGGCCGCGTGGCACGGGATAGGTAATCAGGGTCTCGCCAGCGAGGTCTTGAGGTTCGATCCAGCCTCGGGTGGCGAGCGGGTGATCGCTCGCCATGACCAACAGCGCCTGGTAGCCGAACAAGGGCTGGTACTCAATGCCGGGCACATGCTGTAGATCGGAGCTGATGACGATATCCACCGTGCCTTGACTGAGCGCCGGGATCGAATCGAAGTTAAAACCTGCCGAGAGATCCATCTCCACCTCCGGCCACTGTTCGCGGAAGGCGCTCATGCTGGGCATCAGCCATTCGAAACAGCTATGACACTCAATGGCGATGTGCAGCCGGCCGCTCTCGCCGGACAGCATGCGCGCCATGTCGCTCTCAGCCTCGCGCATCTGCGACAGTACTTGCTCGGCCAGTGTAAGCAGGCGTTGCCCGGCCGCGGTAAAATGGACGGGCTTGGTCTTGCGCTGAAACAGCTTGTTCCCGTAACGCTGCTCCAAGGCCTTGATTTGGTGCGAAAGCGCCGACTGAGTCAGATGCAGCCGCACGGCGGCTTGGGCGAGACTGCCGCTGTCGCGGATTGCAAGTAAGACACGCAAATGGCGTATTTCCAACATAATCATGAATTATATTCATGTTCAGTATTAAAATATAGAAATTGATTCATTATGCTGTAAACGGCAAACTAGCCTGAACTGATAAATTACGACTAAATCTCTGGAGTTAACAGATGACCATTGCACACAATCTAGGATTTCCCCGCATCGGCGCAAAGCGTGAATTGAAGCGCGCCCTGGAGGCGTATTGGAAGGGCGAGCAGGACCAAGCCGCGCTGGAAGCGGTCGGCCGCGAACTCTGCACTCGCCATTGGAAGTTGCAGGCCGAGGCGGGCCTCGACCTTGTCCCGGTCGGTGATTTCACCTGGTACGACCATGTGCTTGATATGTCGGTGCTGCTTGGCGTGGTGCCAAAACGCTTTGGTGAGATCAGCGGCAATGTGGATTTCAAGACTTATTTTCGCATGGCGCGCGGCCGCGCGCCCGGCGATAAGGCCGGCAGCGCCGACACCTACGCCTGCGAGATGACCAAGTGGTTCGACACCAACTATCACTACATCGTCCCCGAGTTTACCGCCGACCAGAGTTTCCGCGTCGCCTCCAACAAGCTGTTCAACGAACTCGCCGGCGCCAAGGCGCTGGGCATGCGCGCCAAGCCGGTGCTGGTCGGTCCACTCACCTATTTATGGCTGGGCAAGACCAAGGGTGAGACATTTGACAAGCTGAGTCTGTTGGATCGGATGCTGCCGGTCTACGCCGAGATCCTGGCGCGCCTCAAGGCCGAAGGCGTGGAGTGGGTGCAGATAGATGAGCCGATCCTGGTATTGGATTTGCCGGAGAATTGGAAGAGCGCCTTCGAGCGGGCCTATCAAAAACTGCAAGCCTCGGGTCTCAAGCTGCTGCTCGCCACCTACTTCGGCGCGCTGGAGGACAATCTGCGTCTCGCCTGCCATTTGCCCGTGGAGGGCCTGCATGTAGACCTGGTGCGCGCGCCGCAACAGTTGGCCGCGGTGCTGGACGAACTGCCTCCTTATAAGGTGCTCTCGGCGGGCGTGGTGGACGGGCGCAACATCTGGCGCAACGATCTCGAGAAGACCCTGGCCGTGCTCGACCCCTTGCAGACGCGCCTGGGCGAGCGTTTGTGGATCGCGCCGTCCTGTTCACTGCTGCATAGCCCGGTGGATCTCACCCTCGAACGCGGCCTGGATGAGGAATTCAAGTCGTGGCTGGCCTTCGCTACGCAAAAGGTCACCGAGGTGGTAATGCTCAGGAGTGTGCTCAACGGGGGCCGCGCCGGCGCAGGCAAGGAGCTTGATGAGAGCCGCCGGGCGATGGCTACACGCCAGTCCTCACCGCGCATCCATCGCCCGGAAGTACGCGCCCGCATGAAGGCCCTCACCGCCTCGATGGCCTCGCGCCACGCGCCCTATAGCGAGCGTGCCAAGCTGCAGCACGCCTTACTCAAGTTGCCGCTGCTGCCTACCACCACCATCGGTTCCTTTCCGCAGACCCAGGCGATTCGCAACGCGCGGCGTGACTTCAAGGCCGGCCGTATCAGCGAGGCCGAGTACAAGACCCGCATGAAACAGGAGATTGAACTCGCGGTGCGCAAGCAGGAACAGATCGGCCTGGATGTACTGGTGCACGGCGAGGCCGAGCGCAACGATATGGTGGAGTATTTCGGGGAACTCATGGAAGGCTATGCCTTCACCCAGAACGGTTGGGTGCAGAGCTACGGCTCGCGCTGCGTGAAGCCGCCGATCATCTTCGGCGACGTCAGCCGCCCCAAGCCGATGACCGTGGAGTGGAGCGTGTACGCACAGTCGCTCACCGATAAACCGATGAAGGGCATGTTGAGTGGGCCGATCACCATGTTGCAGTGGTCGTTCGTGCGCGACGACCAGCCGCGCAGCCAGACCGCCATGCAGATCGCACTCGCGCTGCGCGACGAGGTGGTGGATCTGGAAAAGGCCGGCATCAAGGTGGTGCAGATAGACGAGCCCGCGCTACGCGAGGGGTTGCCGCTGCGCAAGGCCGA
>JAYUCX010000095.1:0-1512 GCA_043740145.1 Gammaproteobacteria bacterium | reverse complement strand
AAATCCCCATTGCCGTGCCCTTGCTGTCGGCGGGCGCCACCTTGGAGATGAGCGAGGGCAGCGTCGCCTCCAGGATATTAAAGGCCGTGAAGAACAGCAACAGCGCCACGGTAATACCGGCCACGGACTCATACCCCGCGATCAGACCCAGTTCCGATAACCCCAGCAGCACTATCGCCCCGACAAAGACCTGTTTCATGCGGCGGTGCTTCTCGGCCACAATCACAAACGGCACCATGATCGCTATCGCAACCAGCATGACCGGCAGATACACCCACCAATGATGATCGCTGGAGAGCCCCGCGTGATCGCGCAATGCGAGCGGCAAGGCGACGAAACTCGCCATCAACATGGCGTGCAAGGCCAGAATCCCGAAATTGAGCCGCATGAGCTGTGCATCGCTGAACACCCCTGCAAACTTGGAGGGCATGGCCTCGGCGTCACGATGAAAGTGGCTGTCTACATGCTGCGGGACGCCTAGCTTCAACACCCCGATGCCCCCCAGGGCCAACACGGCGGTCAACCAAAAGATGCCGGGCACGCCTACCCAGCTATTGAGCAAGGGGCCTGCGACCAGCGCCACGGCGAAGGATAATCCTATCGTGGTGCCGATCACCGCCATCGCCTTGGTGCGATGCTCCTCGCGTGTGAGGTCGGCCGCCAGCGCCATCACCGCTGCAGCGATCGCCCCGCTGCCTTGCAGAAAGCGGCCGATAATGACGCCCCAAATCGTGTCAGAAAGGGCGGCCACCACACTGCCCAAGGCGAACAGGAGCAGACCGATAATGATAATGGGCTTGCGTCCAAAGCGGTCGGACAACATCCCAAACGGGATCTGCAGCACGGCCTGGCTCAGGCCATAGGCGCCGATGGCGAGCCCGATCAGCATAGGGGTGGCGCCGGTGAGGTGATCCGTGGCGTACATCGAGAACACCGGCAGGATCAGGAACAGGCCCAGCATCCGCAGTGCGTAGATCCCGGCCAGCGAAAAGGTGGCGCGGCGCTCAGTAGGGGTCATGCTGTTTTCGCCCATACTGGGAGTTTTCTTTTGCACCATGGTGGACGTATAGTAGCAGGTTACGTTGCTCACGGAAAACCAGTATGGACACCCTCCGCATCCGCGGCGCCCGCACCCACAACCTGCAAAATATAGATCTTGATCTCCCCAGGGATAGGCTCATCGTCATCACCGGCCTGTCGGGCTCGGGCAAGTCCTCGCTCGCCTTCGACACCATCTATGCCGAGGGTCAGCGGCGCTACGTGGAATCGCTGTCCAGCTACGCGCGCCAGTTCCTCTCGATCATGGAGAAACCCGATGTGGATCACATCGAGGGCCTGTCGCCCGCCATCTCGATTGAGCAAAAATCCACCTCGCACAACCCGCGTTCCACCGTCGGCACCGTCACCGAGATTTACGACTACCTGCGCCTGCTGTTCGCGCGCACCGGCGAGCCGCACTGCCCGGAACACGACACCGTGCTGGAGGCGCAAACCATCAGTCAAATGGTGGAT
>JAYUCX010000094.1:0-3836 GCA_043740145.1 Gammaproteobacteria bacterium | reverse complement strand
GGCGCGAATTTCACCGGCGTGACGATGGGCAACCCGGATGATCTTTACTTGGTGAGCAGTGATGCCGGCTACGGCTTTGTCGCGCGGCTGGAAGATTTATACGCCAAGAACAAGGCGGGTAAGGCGGTGCTCAATGTGCCTAAGAACGCACAAGTACTGCCGCTGACATCGGTCGAAAATTACGATAAAGATTATGTCGCGACGGTCACCCTACAGGGGCATCTGCTGATACATCCGCTGCGTGAATTGCCAAAACTCGCCAAGGGCAAGGGAGTAAAAATGATCGGCATCCCCTCGGCGCGCCTTGCGAACCGCGAGGAATATGTTGTGGCGGTGGTGACGCTCTCATCTGGTCAGAGCCTGTTGGTGTATTCAGGACAGCGCCATCTCACGCTCAAACCCGCCGATCTCACCCACTACCAAGGGGAACGCGGCCGGCGTGGTCTAAAGTTACCGCGGGGGTTTCAGCGGGTAGACAGACTCGGTGTGGAGCAATAATACGGTGTCGGGTATTAAAAAATAGGCTGGGGTAAGCCAGCCTGTTAAAATACACGGGTCGGAGAGAAATGACCCTATTAAGGATATCGGCCCTGAGGATCGTATCTTGAGTGGCTGATCATTGAACTTAGTCCAGATCGCCCTCATCTAACTCACCGGAATCAACATTTTGGGAGTCAGCAATGAAACGCATATTCTTGTTCGTAGTGACCAACCTGGCCGTACTGCTGGTGCTGAGCATCGTGTTGCACCTGCTCGGCGTGGATACCGCCCTCGAACGGCAAGGTGGGGGCCTGAACATGAGCGGGCTATTGATCTTCGCCGCCGTCATAGGCATGGGCGGGTCGTTTATCTCGCTGGCCATGTCCAAGTGGAGCGCAAAACGCATGACGGGCGCGCGGGTCATCGAACAGCCGGGTAATCCCACCGAGCGCTGGCTGGTGGAGACGGTCAGGCGCCAAGCCCAGAAAGCCGGGATCGGCATGCCCGAAGTCGCCGTCTATAACGCCCCCGAACCCAACGCCTTCGCCACCGGCATGAACCGCGACAGCGCCCTGGTCGCGGTGAGCACCGGACTGTTGAACGCCATGAGCCAGGACGAGGTCGAGGCGGTGCTTGGGCATGAGATCACCCACGTGGCGAATGGCGACATGGTGACGCTGGCCCTAATCCAGGGGGTCGTCAACACCTTTGTCATCTTCCTGTCGCGCGTGGTGGGCTACGTGGTTGACCGCGTGGTGCTCAAGAATGAACGTGGCCACGGCGCGGGTTTCTTCGTCACAACGATGGTGGCGCAACTGGTGTTGGGGATACTGGCCTCGATGATCGTCATGTGGTTCAGCCGTCAACGTGAATTCCGCGCCGATGCGGGCAGCGCGCGTCTCGAAGGGCCCAACAAGATGGTCGCCGCACTGGAGCGGCTCAAGCAGTCGCATGAGGCTCCGTTGCCGGATCAACTTGCCGCGTTTGGCATCACCGGCGGCATCGGCCACGGATTGAAGCGCCTGTTCATGTCGCACCCGCCGCTGGAAGAGCGCATCGCAGCGCTGCAAAGCGGCCAGTGGCGGGGATAAAAGAATCAGATTGAATTTTGCAAGTATCAAAGGGTAATGCGTGTCCTTGATTCGTCCATTCACCGGCCTGCGTCCGGTGCCGGAGCGCGCGGCGGATGTCGCTGCGCCGCCTTATGATGTGCTCAATACCGAGGAGGCGCGTCAGCGCGCCGCAGGCAAGCCCTGGAGCTTCCTGCACATCTCCAAACCCGAGATAGACTTCCCCGCCGGCACCGATCCTTATGCCACGGTGGTGTATGCCAAGGCCGTGGAGAATCTCCACAAGATGGAACAGGAAGGCGTCTTGCGGCACGATGCCAAGCCTTACTACTATCTCTACCGTTTGCAGATGGGCGAACATGTGCAAACCGGCCTCGCAGCGGCGGCCTCGGTCGCGGCCTATGATGCGGAACGCATCCGCCGTCATGAATTTACCCGCCCCGACAAAGAGGATGACCGTGTGCGCCAGATCGCGGCGCTCAATGCCCAGACCGGTCCGGTGTTACTCACCTATCGTCATAGCCCCGTGATTGATGCTCTGGTCGAACGAGTCGCAAGCGGGGCGCCGGAGTATGATTTCAGCGCCGATGACGGCGTGCGTCATACCCTTTGGGTGGTGCGCGACGACGCGGTCGCAAGACAACTGCGTGAAACCTTCGAGAACGTTGAGCGGCTCTATATCGCCGACGGCCATCATCGCTGTGCGGCCGCCTCCCGCGTGGCTGCGAGTAGACGTGCCGCCAATCCTGATCATACGGGCGAAGAGTCTTACAACTATTTTCTTTCCGTGATCTTTCCCGACAATCAAATGCAGATCATGGACTACAATCGCGTCGTGCGCGATCTCAACGGTCTGTCACGCGAACAGTTTCTTGAGTGGGTAGGGCAAGCGTTTAGCATTGACAAGAGCGCACACGCTGTGAAACCCGCGGGTGTTGGAGAGTTTGGCATGTACCTGCCGGGCCAGTGGTATCGCTTGCGAATTCAGCCGCAATTCATTCCGGCCAACAATCCTGTGGCCCAACTCGACGTGAGCCTGCTTGCCAATCATCTGATCGCGCCGATACTCGGCATCACCGACGCACGGCGCGACAAGCGGATAGATTTTGTGGGCGGTATTCGAGGTTTGCAGGAATTAGAGCGGCGCGTGAATTCCGGTGAAATGGCGGTGGCCTGTTCATTGTTTCCCACCGGCATGGACCAGCTCATGGCGGTGGCGGATAGCGGAGAGGTGATGCCGCCCAAGTCTACGTGGTTCGAGCCGAAGCTCGCCGATGGCTTGGTGTCGCATGTATTAGATTAAGTAGCAAGTGACAAGTTTCCAGAAGATTTTTCTTGCTACTTGTAACTTATACTTATTCCCTCTCACCCGAAAAATCATAATCCAGCGATTCGCTCGGCTTTTGCAGGTAATTGCCCTGCACGTAATCCACACCCAACTGCCACAACACGGCGAGACTTCCGGCGTCCTGCACCCCCTCGGCGATGCTCATGATGCTTGCCGCATGAGCGGCTTCGTTGATGACCTTTACCGCAGTCTGATTTTGCGGGTTAGCGGCCATATCGGTGAGCAGGGAGATGTCAATTTTTAGACAGGTGATTCCGGCGGGGTAACGCTTGAGATTATTAATCGAATTTGCATCACAGCCGAAATGGCTCAGCGCGAAGTGGCAATGCAATTCTTTTAGACCCTTCATTAGGATTTGAGTGTTCTTTAGATAATTGAACGCGGCGCTCTCGCTGACCTCGAAGAGGAGGCTGTCTCCCTCCAGCCTTGCGGTCTTGATACGTTCGCTGAGCCAGGGAAGCAGGGTTTCGTCCTTGATGGTTTCTCCGCAGAGCTTGATAAAAAAGCGGGTCTTGCCGCCGCTGCGCCGTTTGGCGGCCAGCGCCTCGATAGCGTGTTCGATGACCCACCGGTCTATGGCGGGGTTGAGTCCCATCTCCTCGGCGGCCGGGATGAACTCATCGGGGGAAATTTCATTGCGGTTTTCATCCTGCATGCGCAGCAGCACCTGATAGAGTTCTTGAGGTGCGCCATGTAGATTGACGACGGGTTGATAGACCAGGCGCAGACGCTGATGCGTGACGGCATCCTGCAAGCGGTTCACCCACTGCTGCAAGCCTGCCTTGTCGCTTTGGTCTTCCAGTACGGGGTTGTAGAGGCGCACCTTGTTGCCGCCGCCGGATTGGGTCGCCATGCAGGCCTTGCTGACACGGTTCAAAATCTCGCGGCTATCGGGTGTATTTTCGCCGATCTGGATGACGCCGATGCTGCACGTCGTT
>JAYUCX010000093.1:0-9109 GCA_043740145.1 Gammaproteobacteria bacterium | reverse complement strand
GCATTCGAAAGGTGTTGCAGATCACTCATGGATTGCATCTGCGCGACCAAGTCCTGCGCAGGGCGTATAGGCTCGCCGGTGAGTTTCGCCAGTTCTTGCGCGACCTTTTCGCTATAGCCGGGCGCGGCGTTGAGACCGGTGCCGACGGCGGTTCCGCCCAGGCCGATCTCACACAACGGTTCGCGTGTCTCTTCGATACGTTTGGCGCAGCGCCGCAAGGTCCAGGCATAGGCGTTAAACTCTCGCCCCAAAGTGGTCGGGACCGCATCTTGCAAATGGGTGCGGCCGCTTTTGACCGTGTTGGCCTCGCGCGCGCCGATGCGGGCATACTCATCGGCCATGTGCTGAACCGCCGCCACCAGGCGCGGCAATTTGGCGAGTGCGGCGAGGCGGATGGCGGTAGGGATGGTGTCGTTGGTGCTCTGCCCCATGTTGACGTGGTCGTTGGGGTGGATCGGCTCATAAAGCCCGCGCTTGCCGCCGAGCGTCGCATTGGCGAGATTGGCGATCACCTCGTTGCTGTTCATGTTGTGGCTGGTGCCCGCGCCGGCCTGAAAGCGGTCCACCACAAACTGATCGAGATATTCACCACCCAAGATGCAGTCACAGGCGGCGATGATGGCGTCGGTCAACTCATCGTTCATCTCTCCGCAGAGCCGGTTGGCCTGAGCGGCCGCGCGCTTGATGCGGACGTGGGCGATGATAAAGTCACGATCAGGCAGCCTGCCGCTGATTGGAAAATTGACCATCGCGCGCGCTGTTTGGATGCCGTACCAGGCGTCGTTCGGCACCTTGAATTCGCCAAGGCTGTCGGTCTCAATGCGGAAACTGGTATTATTCACTGTTGAATTCCAGGTAGGTTAGCCCGTTAGGGATATTGTCGCTGCTGGGAGTGGTCTGTGTCATTTAATTTTTATTGCCGGATAGTGATTATTTTAAGCCTGAGCATGGCCTTGGGCACCCAGGCGCTGGGCGCTGATTTTAGCTTGCCGGATATTGACGGGGTCAAGCACAAGCTTTCTGACTACCGCGGCAAGTGGGTGGTGGTGAATTATTGGGCCACATGGTGTCCGCCCTGTCTCGACGAGTTGCCGGAATTGGACGCCTTCCACAGCCGCCACAAGGGCAAAGACGCGCTGGTGCTGGGGGTCAATATAGAAGACATCCCGCTGGATAAGTTGCGTGAATTCGTGGACGAGCATTTTATCAATTATCCGGTATTGCTCGGCGGGAACCGCGAAGAGACGGCTTTCGGCCCGCTGCCCGGCTTGCCTGTGACCTATCTCATCTCGCCGGCTGGCGAGGTGGCCGCCAGTCATCTGGGACGCGTGGATGCCGCTTCGATTGAAGAGTTTATTCGTGACCATAGCCCGGCCGAAGCTGCGCGCTCAGTTTCGAGGCCGGCGAAGCGCCCGAATTCGTGAGCATTCCACGACATGACTCAGTGCGTAAGATGTTGGGTGTCGGGTAAGGTACAAGGCGTGTTTTTTCGTGGTGCTACCCGTCAACAGGCCTTGTCGCTGGGCCTGGCAGGTTGGGCGCGTAACCTGCCTGACGACGGGCGCGTCGAGGTAGTGATCTCCGGCGAAAAGGCCCAGGTCCAGGCGCTGTGCAACTGGCTCCGGGTGGGGCCGCCCCACGCTCACGTCACGGAAGTGGTCTGTGAGCCAGCCGAGATGGGGAGCCTCAGCGGATTTGAAACACTCTAAAGGTACCTCCAAAAATGCGTCTTTTGTCTTTATGCGGCGTTGGAATTCTGCTCGAAATGCTCATGTACTGTCGTGTACACTGCGCTTTCTCGCAGAATTCCGCCTTGCCTAAAGCCAAAATCCACTATTTTTAGAAGTGCCTTAAACACCGTGGAATTCTTACCCATCTTTTTGCGTATCAAAGGCCGGAACTGCCTGGTCGTGGGAGGAGGCGAGGTGGCGGCGCGCAAGGCCGGGTTGCTATTGCGCGCGGGTGCGCGGGTTAGGGTGGTCGCGCCGGTGCTCTGCGATGCCTTGCAGATCCTGGTGGAGGAGGGGAAGCTCACTCACGACGGCAGAGAATTTTTGCCCCAGGATTTGCACGGTTGCACGCTGGTTATCGGCGCCACGGATGATCAGGCCGTGAATCGTCAGATCTATGAACTCGCCTCGCTACGGCACATTCCGGTGAATGTTGTGGACCAGCCCGAGTTGTGCAGTTTTATCCTTCCCTCTATCGTTGATCGTTCGCCTATCGTCGTGGCGGTGTCGAGCGGCGGCGCCTCGCCGGTGTTAGCGCGGCTGTTGCGCGCAAAGCTGGAGACCTTGATCCCCGCAACGTATGGCCGCCTCGCAGAACTCGCCGCGAGTTTTCGTGAGCAGGTGAAAAACAAAATTGAGGGCCTTGCGGAGCGCCGTGTGTTTTGGGAGAAGATATTGCAAGGCCCGGTGGCCGAGCTGGTCTTCGCCGGCAAGGACAAGGCCGCGCGCAAGGCGCTGCAAACGGCGCTTGATAAGCCCGGCACGGATACACCGTCACAAGGCGAGGTCTATTTGGTCGGCGCGGGCCCCGGCGATCCTGATCTGTTGACCTTTCGCGCCCTGCGCCTGATGCAGCAGGCCGATGTGGTGTTGCACGACCGGCTGGTGAGCCCTGAGATACTCGATCTCGTGCGCCGAGAGGCCGAACGCATCTACGTCGGCAAGCGGCGCGCCCTGCACACCGTGCGCCAGGAGGAGATCAATCAACGGTTGGTAGAGCTGGCCAAAAAGGGCAAGCGCGTCCTCAGGCTCAAGGGCGGCGACCCGTTCATCTTCGGTCGCGGCGGTGAAGAAATCGCTACGCTCGCCGAAGAGGGCATACCCTTCCAGGTCGTGCCGGGCATCACGGCCGCCAACGGGTGCGCCGCCTACGCCGGCATTCCGCTCACCCACCGCGATTATGCGCAGTCGTGCGTGTTTGTCACCGGTCATCTCAAGGACGATAGCCTGGATCTCAACTGGGACGCGTTGGTACAGCCGCAGCAGACCATTGTGGTCTATATGGGTTTGGTGGGCGTGGATCGGCTGTGTCATGAGTTGATCGCCCACGGTCTCAATGCCGATTTGCCGGCGGCGTTGATCCAACAGGGCACCACACGCCAGCAGCGTGTGTTCATCGGCACTTTGCAAACACTGCCGGAGATCGTCGCCAAGAGTGAGGTGCACGCCCCGACCCTGATTATCATCGGCGAGGTGGTGAAGCTGCATGAGAAATTGGCCTGGTATGAACCGCAACCTTCTTAAGATAGACGAATGCCCAACCGAGTGATCGAGATTAGCATTTCCGAACAACGTCTGCGTCTGAAAGAGAGCGGCACGCTGATGATGGATGTCACCGTCAGCACGGCCAAGAACGGCGCCGGCGAGATCAATGGCAGCCTGCGCACGCCGCGCGGCTGGCACCTCATCCGCGCCAAGATCGGGGCAGGCTGCCCCCTTAACACCGTGTTCGTCAATCGCCGTCCTACAGGCGAGGCCTACACGCCGGAACTTCGTGAGCAATTTCCTCAGCGCGACTGGATACTCACGCGTATCCTGTGGCTGAGCGGTACAGAGGCCGGCAAGAATCGCCTCGGTAATGTAGACACCATGCGCCGTTTCATTTATATCCATGGTTGTCCCGACGAAGATGACATGGGTGTGCCCGGTTCGCACGGCTGCGTGAAGATGCGTAACACCGACATCATTGAATTGTTTGACCGCGTACCGGTAGGGACGCGGGTGTTGATCAGCGAATAGACCATGTCTCTCGGCCCTGTAATGATGGATATAGCGGGTATTGAACTCAGCACCGAGGAGCGTGAGTGGCTGCGCCATCCCTTGGTCGGCGGCGTCATTTTGTTCAGCCGCAATTATCACTCGCCGGAACAGCTACAGGAACTGGTGAACGCCATCCATACCCTGCGCGAACCGCGTCTGCTGGTGGCGGTGGATCATGAGGGCGGCCGCGTGCAGCGCTTTCGTGACGGTTTCACCGCGTTGCCTGCGGTGCGCCGGTTGGGCGTCCTCTACGACAGCGACCGTAAGCGCGCCATGCGCCTGGCCGAGACCTGCGGCTGGCTGATGGCGAGCGAACTACGCGCGGCCGGGATTGATTTCAGCTTCGCGCCGGTCTTGGATATCGATCGCGGTATCAGCGCCGTCATCGGCGATCGCGCCTTTCACAGCGACCCGCAGGCGGTGAGTGATCTCGCCCATGCCTATATGATCGGAATGAAAAAGGCGGGCATGGAGGCGACCGGCAAGCACTTCCCCGGCCACGGCGCAGTGGCGGACGACTCACACACAACGGTTCCGGTGGACGAACGCCGTTACGAGGACATCTATGCGGAAGACATCGTGCCATTCGAGCGCATGATCCATTTTGGTCTGGGCGCTGTCATGCCGGCGCACGTAATTTACTCGCGCGTGGATGAGCGGCCCGCTGGGTTTTCGCGCTTCTGGTTGCAAGAGGTGCTGCGCGGGCGGCTGGGGTTCAAGGGCGCCATCTTCAGCGATGACCTCAGCATGGAGGGCGCCCGCGTGGCGGGCGGCCCCGTCGAGCGTGCTCAGGCCGCGCTGGAGGCGGGCTGCGACATGCTGCTCGTCTGCAACAACCCACAGGCCGCCGCACAGATCCTGGACGGCCTAGGCGAATATAACGATCCGGTTGCCTATGCCCGTCTGGTGCGCATGCGCGGACACGGCCACGCTCGTTGGACGCAGCTCCATCAGGATCCCGCCTGGCGGCAGGCGTTGCAAGCGGTGGCGGGCTTCACGCAGCATTACGCTGGAATTGAAAACCCACCCCTTCTATAATTGCTTGACCTATATAAGAAAAACATCACCGTGAGCGTTACCGCCCAACAGGCCTTTGCAGTCTATGCCCGCGCCGACCGGCTTTATTCGGAACCCGACGTGGAAGCGGCGCTGAGCCGCATGGCTGATGAAATCACCGCAAGGCTCAAGGAGAGCAACCCGCTCGTGTTATGCGTGATGACGGGTGGAATCGTTACTGCGGGAAAGCTGCTGACCCGCCTCAATTTCCCATTGCAACTGGATTATCTGCACGCCACACGCTACCGGGGTGCGACCGAGGGTGGTGCATTGCACTGGCTGGCGCGTCCCGCCACACCGCTGCAAGGGCGGGTGGTGCTGGTGGTGGATGATATTCTTGACGAGGGCTGGACACTGGCGGCGATTCTTGAAGAGTGCAAGGCGCAAGGCGCGAGCGCCGTCTACAGCACCGTCCTGGTAGACAAAAAGCGCGACCGGAAAAATGGTATACACGCAGATTTTGTTGGCCTGAAAGTAGAAGATCGTTACATCTTCGGCTACGGCATGGACTATCACACCTATCTGCGCAATGCGCCCGGCATTTTTGCCGTAAAAAAAGGAACCTCTGATTAAGTCAGAGGTTCCTGCGGTGCAGGGACGCGCCGCCATTTTACAAACACGCAAGTGTTTGAAAAATGAAGAAAGGCAAAAACCACGTTTTTGCTTTTTGTGCTCTGATAAGTCCTGGATGGACTTATTCAGAGCTTCTAAAGAGGACGAGTAAATTCAATGACTGAGTTGGCGATTATCGGCGGCACCGGATTAAGGTCGTTAAAATCACTGCAAATCACCGAGCGTGTAGTAGTGCATACGCCCTATGGCGAGCCCTCGGGGCCGCTCACTATCGGCATGTTAGCGGGCAAGAAGGTCATCTTCATTGCCCGCCACGGTTATGGTCACACCATTTTGCCTCACGAGATCAACTATCGCGCGAATTTGTGGGCGCTTAAATATTCGGGTGCGTGTAAGGTCGTCGCAGTTGCGGCGGTAGGCGGGATCCGCGCCGATCTGAAGCCGGCCGACATCGTCATTCCGGACCAGATCATTGATTACACCGCGGCGCGCGCCCAAACCTTTTTCGAAAGCGGTCAGGGTCCCGTTACACACATTGATTTTACGCATCCTTATAGCCAATGGCTGCGCGAGTTGCTTATCTGTAGTTGTCAATCGGTGGGACTGCAAGTCCATGTGGGGGCTACCTATGGCGCGACACAAGGCCCGCGCCTGGAAACCGCCGCGGAGATCAATCGCATGGAACGTGACGGCTGCGACATCGTCGGCATGACCGGCATGCCGGAGGCCGCGCTGGCGCGTGAGATGGAAATGGATTATGCCACCTGTGCGGTGATCGCCAACGCCGCGGCGGGGCGTGGTACCGGCGACATCACCATGCAGGAGATCGAGCAAAACTTAAAGGTGGGCATGGAAAAGGTACGTCAGTTGTTGGAACACGTGATACCGCTTATTTAACGAAACTAATGAGCATGAAGGATCTCTAATCGAACAACTTTCGGTACAACGTGTAATCAACGTTATGGCAGTCAGACAAGTCCTCCTCATGGGTCACCCGCTGCTCCTGCAAAAGGCGCAGCCGGTCACCCAATTCAACACCCCCGAGCTCTATGCGCTCATCGCTGACATGTTCGACACCATGGCGGCGCAGATCGGCGCCGGTCTCGCCGCACCGCAGATCGGCGTGAGTCAACGTATAGTGATCTTCGGCGTGGAAAGCAATCCTCGTTATCCCGACGTCGAAGCCGTGCCCACTACCGTGCTCATCAATCCTGAAGTCGAGATCTTGGGCAAGGAGACCGATGAAATGTGGGAAGGGTGCCTAAGCGTCCCCGGCATGCGCGGCCTGGTCGAACGCTACACGCATCTGCGTTACGCCGGCTACGATCAACACGGCACCCGCTTCGAGCGCGAAGCCCATGACTTTCACGCCCGCGTCGTGCAACACGAATGCGACCACCTGGACGGCATCCTCTATCCGCGCCGCATCAAAGATCTGCGCCTGTTCGGTTTCACCGAAGAACTGTTTCCCGATGCGGCGAAAGTGGATACACCGCCTGAGTGATAGGTAGCACGATCAAGTGCGTCTTAGCATTGGGTTTTTGACATAAGGCATACTCAAATATATGTAGGATGGGTGGAGCATAGCGCAACCCATCATCAAAAATGATACGACGCAATAAACTTGATGGGCTGCGCTATGCTCCACCCATCCTACGAGCTTAATGTTTGTAATATCTGCTCCACAGCCTGAATGCGCGCCGCGGCATCCTGCAGAGGCTTGGTAATACGCAATTTATTCTGCCCATCCAGTTTATAAACCTTGGGTTCGCGTTGAATCAGGGAAATGATTTTTCCTGGGTCCACCGACGGTTTATCAGCGAAGATCAGGCGTGCGCCGTGTTCGCCGGCCTCGATCTTGCGTATCCCCAGCGGTTGGGCTTGCAGTTTAAGCTCGGTGATTTTGAAGAGTGTCTTGGCCGGCTGCGGCAACAGGCCGAAGCGGTCTATCATCTCGACTTGCAGTTCACGGAGATCGTCTTCGGAGGCCGCGCTGGCGATGCGTTTATAGAGAATCAACCGTGTGTGAACATCAGGTAGATAGTCCCCAGGAATCAATGCCGGGATACGCAGATCAATCTCCGCGCCGTGGTCGAGCGGCCGATCGAGTTCGGGCTCACGGCCTGATCTAAGCGCTTTGACTGCCCGTTCCAGCAGTTCAGTGTAGAGCGTGTAACCGATCTCATGTATCTGGCCGCTCTGTTCTTCGCCGAGCAGCTCGCCTGCGCCGCGGATTTCCAGATCGTGCGAGGCGAGGGTGAAGCCGGTGCCGAGGTCCTGGATGGACTCTATCGCCTCCAGGCGTTTGAGTGCGTCGGCGGTGATGGCGTTACGCGGCGGGATGATGAGGTAGGCATAGGCGCTGTGATGGGAACGTCCCACACGGCCACGCAGTTGATAAAGTTGCGCCAGGCCGAATTTATCCGCGCGGTTGATGACGATGGTGTTGGCGCTCGGCACGTCAATGCCGCTCTCGATGATGGTGCTGCATACCAGCACGTTGAAACGCTGATGATAGAAATCGAGCATCACCTGTTCCAGTTCGCGCTCACGCATCTGGCCGTGCGCGACGCGCACGCCCGCCTCCGGCACCAGCGCCTCAATCTCTTGCGCCATTTTCTCTATGGTATCGAGGTCGTTGTGCAGGAAGTACACCTGGCCGCCACGTTTGATCTCGCGCAGCACAGCCTCCTGGATAAGCGTCTTGTTCCATTCGCGTACAAAGGTCTTGACCGCCAGCCGCCGTGCAGGCGGGGTTGCGATGATGGAGAGGTCGCGCATTCCCGAGAGCGACATCGAAAGCGTGCGCGGGATGGGGGTTGCGGTGAGAGTGAGCACATCCACCTCGGCGCGCAATTGTTTGAAGCGTTCTTTTTGTTGAACGCCGAAACGGTGTTCCTCGTCTATCACCACCAAACCCAGGCGTTTGAATTTGATGTCCGGCTGCAAGAGCTTGTGGGTGCCAATGATGATGTCAATATCGCCTTCGGCAAGCCCTTTGATGACCTCGTCCTGCTGTTTCTTGGAACGAAAGCGCGACAGCACCTCAATCCGCACCGGCCAATCGGCAAAGCGATCCCTGAAGTTCTGATGGTGCTGCTGGGCGAGCAGCGTCGTCGGCACCAGCACGGCGACTTGTCTCCCTCCCTGTACCGCGACGAACGCGGCCCGCATCGCCACCTCGGTCTTGCCGAACCCAACGTCGCCGACGATCAGACGATCCATCGGCGAGCCTTTTTCGAGGTCGGCCACGACATCGGCGATGGCAGACAGTTGATCGTCGGTTTCCTGATATGGGAAACGGGCGGCGAAAGCCTCCCAGATGCTGTGCGGCGCTTCCAGAATCGGCGCGTGGCGCAGGGCGCGTTCGGCGGCGATGCGCATCAGTTTGTCGGCAATCTCGCGGATCCGATCCTTGAGTTTCGCCTTTTTCGCCTGCCAGGCACCGCCGCCCAAACGGTCCAGAAGGCCGTCTTCGTGGCCATAGCGGCTGAGGAGTTCGATGTTTTCGACCGGCAGGTAAAGTTTGGAATTCTCGGCATATTCCAGCGCCACGCAGTCATGCGGGGCACCCAATGCCGTGATGGTCTCCAGTCCCAGATAGCGCCCGACGCCGTGTTCGACATGGACCACCAGGTCGCCGGGGGTGAGGGTGTCAACCTCGCGCAAAAAGTTGTCGGCCTTGCGTTTCTTGCGCGGCTTCGAGACGA
>JAYUCX010000092.1:0-3846 GCA_043740145.1 Gammaproteobacteria bacterium | reverse complement strand
CCGCGATCTGGCGGGCGCGTCCCGGATTGTGCTCGATGAGCTTGACTTGGTAATCGTCTTCCAGCGCCTTGGCGAGACGTTTTCCGATGTTGCCGCCGCCCGCAATCATGATACGTTTGTAAGGATTGTCGAGCCTGCGCAACTCGCTCATCACGGCCCGGCAATTTTTAGTGGCGGCGATGAAAAACACGTCATCATCCACTTCGATCACGGTGCTGCCCTGCGGGACGATGGACTGCCCGCGGCGGAAGATCGCCACCACCCGCGTCTCGATACCCGGCATGTGCTCGCGCAGTTCGCGCAGTTCGCGCCCCACTAGCGGCCCGCCGTAGTAGGTCTTGACCGCGACCAGCTGCACCAGACCGCGGGCAAAATCCAGCACCTGCAAGGCGCCGGGAAATTCGATCAGGCGCTGTACATAATCGGTGACCAGTTGCTCGGGGCTGATGAGCACGTCCACCGGAAAGGCGTCGGGCGAAAATAGTTGCGGATAGTTGAGATATTCAAGAGAACGTACGCGGGCGATCTGTGTTGGGGTATGGAACAGATTATAGGCAACCCGGCAGGCGACCATGTTGGTCTCGTCGCTGTTGGTGACCGCGAGCAGCATGTCCGCATCCTCGGCCCCGGCGCGCGCCAGCACGTCGGGGTGCGAGGCCTGCCCTACCACGGTGCGCAAATCAAAACGCACCTGCAACTCCTGCAGACGGCGCGCATCGGTGTCCACCACCGTGATGTCGTTGGCCTCGCTGCACAGGTTTTCGGCGACCGATGAACCGACCTGGCCGGCGCCGAGAATGATGATTTTCATATCATTTCAGTATCAAGTAGTAAGTGGCAAGTAGCAAGAAAAAAACAATGTGGTTATGCAGTATTTACATAGGGTGACTCTATCCTTAATTTATAATTATTCCATCTTGTCACTTGCTACTTGTTACTCTTGTCACTCGCTTTTCTCCTGCTTGGCCGCGATCCCCAGACTGCGCAGCTTGCGGTACAAATGGGTGCGCTCGATACCCGCGAGCTTTGCGGTTTTACCCACACTACCGCCGGTCTTGGCCATCAAGTGCTCCAGATAGGCCTTTTCGAATTGGTCGCGGGCCTCGCGCAACGGCAGATCGAAATTCGCTGTGGCCGTCGTGACCGCCTCGCGCGGCGCAGCCCCCAGCGCAGCATCCACCTCCGCGAGACTGATCTCTTCCCCGGAGCCCAGAATCAGCAGCCGCTGCACCAGGTTCTTGAGTTCGCGCACATTACCCGGCCAGCCGTAGTTGCGCAAGCGGTTTTGCGCGGCGACGCTGAATTTCCGGTAAGGGAGATTTTCCTGATCAACAATGGCATTTACATAAAAGTTCAACAAGTCCGGCACGTCTTCGCAGTGATCTCGCAACGGCGGAATGGTGAGCGGCACGACATTGAGATGAAAATAGAGGTCCTCGCGGAAACGTCCGGCCTGCACCTCCTCGCGCAGGTCGCGATGGGTGGCGGCGATGATGCGCACATTGGTCTGCACCGGCTCGCTGCCGCCCAGGCGCAAAAAGGAATGGGTCTGCAGGGCACCCAACAGGCGGGCCTGAATCGCCGGATCCATATCGCCGACGTCATCCAGAAACAATGTGCCGCCGTTGGCCTGTTCCAGGCGTCCGAAGTGGATGTGCCCTCCTTCTTCGCTGCCGAACAACTCCGCCGCCGCATTTTCGCGCGCCAGGGAGGCGACACTCACGTCCACAAACGGCCCGCTGCTGCGCGCGCTCAACGCATGCAGATAACGCGCGAAGGTCTCCTTGCCGCTGCCCGGCTCGCCGCTGATCAGCACCCAGCTTTCATGCGGCGCAATGCGTTTGATCTGTTCGCGCAATTGCTGGATGGGCGAACTCTTACCGACGGGTTCGGAGACGGCCTGGACGTGACGGCGCAGTCCGATATTTTCCTTGTGCAGCTTATCCGCCTCTAGGGCGCGCTCCACGGTAAGCAGCAGCTTGGCGAGCGACAAGGGCTTTTCGATGAAGTCGTAGGCGCCGAGACGAGTCGCCTCGATGGCCGTCTCCACTGTGCCGTGCCCGGACATCATGATGACCGGCGAGGGCAGCGTGCCGCCGTTCGACCACTCCTTGAGGAGCGAGATGCCGTCTATGTCGGGCATCCAGATGTCGAGCAGGGTGAGGTCCGGGCGACGCGCGCGGCGCGCCTGACGCGCCTCGTTGCCGCCCTCGGCGACCGTGACCTCGTAGCCCTCGTCCTCCAGGATCTCCCTGACCAGGCGCCGGATCTCGGGTTCGTCGTCTACTACTAAAATGTGCGCAGTGCTCATAGTTACCGTTATGCCGCCGTGCCGCTATCACCGACCTGCAACGTAGACAACACCGGAAAACGAATCTTCAAGCACGCTCCGCCCTCTTTGGGATTTTCCGCGGTCAACGTGCCGCCATGCTCCTCGACGATCTTCTTCACAATCGCCAATCCTAGCCCAGTCCCCTTGGGTTTGGTAGTCACGTAGGGCTCGAACAATTGGGCCATGATCTCCTCGGGGATACCGGGCCCACGATCCTCCACCCACAACTCGACAAACCGGGTATCATGATCGAGGACGCTGCGCGTGCCGACAATGATGCGCGAACCGCGCTTGCCGCTCATAGCCTCGAGCGAGTTCTTGATGAGATTATGCAACAATTGGCGCAAGCGTCCGGGGTCAGCCTCAATCAGCGGCAGATCCGGCTCCAGACGCACGTAAAATTGCGCACCCGCCCCTCCACCGCGATACAGATCCAGCACCTCGTTGACCAACTGATTCAACTGCAGCGGCCGCGGCTGCATCTGCGGGTTGCGGGCATACTCGGCAAACGAGTTGACCATGTCCTTCATCACCTCCACCTGCTGCACGATGGTGTGGGTGGAGCGATCCAGCACCTCGGCGTCCTTGGCATCCATGGTCTTGAGGTACTTGTGACGCAGGCGCTCGGCGGAAAGCTGGATCGGCGTCAAGGGGTTCTTGAACTCATGCGCCAGACGGCGCGCCACCTCGCCCCAAGCGGCGTCGCGCTGCGCCTGGATCAGGGCGGTGACGTCATCGAACACCACCAGATAATCCGGCTCCGCTCCATCGGCGCCAGGCAGCAAGGTGCCGCGGCACATCAACGTCTGCCGCCCGGCGGGCGTTGTCATGACGCACTCTTCGCGCCAGTCCTGTTGCGCGGGCGCGGAAAGATGCCGGCCGATGGCGCCGCCAAATTCTGCAAGGTGCGGGTGGGCGGCGGCGATCTCCGTCCACGTACGGCCGAGTGCCTCGCCGAGGTCGGTGTTCAATAACTGACTCGCCGCGGCGTTCGCGGTGCGCAAGTGCTGCTGCGAATCCAGCGTCAGCACGCCCGAGGAGAGCCGTTCCAGCAGGGCCATCAGATAGACGCGCTGACTCTCGGCCTGCTGCCGGCTCATACTTACCGCATCGCGCGCCTGCGCGATCTTGCGCGTCATATCGTTGAAGGATTGCACCAGAAAACCCAATTCATCGTTGGACGAAACCGGCAGACGCTTGTCGTAGTCCCCGGCGGCCACCGCACGGGTGCCTTCCGCAAGATCGCGGATCGGCGCGACCAGCCGGCGCGTGGAAAAGAAGGCCGCCCACACGGCCGACAGCAGGCTGAGCGCCAGCACCAGCGACAAGGTCATCGTGAAGCTGTCCTTGAGCGGCTTGCGCAGGAAGGCAAGCTTTTTATACTGGGCGAAGGCCGACTGCACGCTGTCGGCGAGGCGGCTCTGCCGCTCGGCGATGGGCGCGAGCGCCTGCAGCACCCGCAATTCGGCGTTGGGATGCGTCACCGGGACGCTCACCACCACGCGCACGTGCAG
>JAYUCX010000091.1:0-9121 GCA_043740145.1 Gammaproteobacteria bacterium | reverse complement strand
AGGCGCAGGCGTCCGCCGTAGTCGGGATCGCCGATGATCGGGTGGCGGATGTGGGCCATGTGTACGCGGATCTGGTGGGTGCGGCCGGTCTCCAGTTGGAGCTTGACGTGGGTGTGGGCGCGGAAGCGCTCTATGACCCGGTAATGGGTGACGGCGAGTTTGCCTTGACCTTCTCTGGCCACGCTCATGCGCGTGCGCGCACGCGGGTCGCGGCCGAGCTGCGTCTCAATGCGGCCGCCGGCCGTCATCACGCCCGCTACAATCGCCTCGTAGCCGCGTTGCAGGCTATGGGTCTGGAGTTGCTCCACCAAGGCCTTCTGGGCAATCAGGTTACGCGCCACGACCAGCAAACCGCTGGTGTCCTTGTCCAGACGATGGACGATGCCCGCGCGCGGCACGTTGGCAAGTTCAGGCGCATAGTGCAACAGCGCATTGAGCAAGGTACCCTGCGGATTGCCGGCCCCCGGATGCACCACCAGGCCCGCGGATTTGTTGATCACCAGCAGGGCGCTGTCCTCGTAGACGATGTCCAGCGCGATAGGCTGCGGGAGGTTGCTGACCTCCTGCTGCGGGGTTAGGGTGATCACGACCTCTTCGCCGCCGAGCACCTTGTCCCGCGGCCGCCGCTGATACCCATCCACCAGTACCTGGCCGGCGCGTAGCCACTGTTGCAGCCGTGCGCGCGAATAATCCGGGAAAAGCTCGGCCAGCGCCTGGTCCAGGCGTCTGCCGGCCAGTTCCGGAGGAATGTCCGCGTTGAACAGTTGTGGTTTAGTCATGAGCGGTAGTCGGGGTATACTAATGCGAATGGACAGTAGTCGAGCAGGCGTACTATGAAACAAGGTATCACACCGGGCATCATCAAACTATTCCTGGCCGGGCTGTTGTTGCTGGCGGCGGGGTGTTCGCTGCTGCCCGAGCAGATAGACAAGACCAAGGACTGGACGGCCAGCCGTCTCTACTCCGAGGCCAAGTCGGCGGTGAACGATGGGGATTATGAAGCCGCCATCAAGTATTTTGAAAGCCTGCAAGCCCGTTACCCCTTCGGGCGTTATGCCCAGCAGGCGCAGCTTGAACTCATCTACGTCTATTATAGGGATAACGAACCCGCCTCGGCGGTCGCGGCGGCGGATCGTTTTATCAAACTCCATCCGCGCCATCCGTTTGTGGATTACGCCTACTACCTCAAGGGCCTTGCGAATTTCAACCAGTCCAAGGGGCTGTGGGAGCGCTATCTGCCGCAAGACCCGACCCAGCGCGACCCCGGCGCCGCGCGCCAGTCGTTTCAGGATTTTGCCGAGCTGGCCAAGCGCTTCCCAAACAGCAAGTATACGCAAGACGCGACGCAGCGCATGGCCTACTTGCGCAACAACCTCGCCCAATACGAGGTGAACGTTGCCCGGTACTATATGAAACGCGAGGCCTACGTCGCGGCGGCCAATCGCGCCAAATACGTGGTGGAGAATTACCCGCGCACACCCGCAGTGCCCGACGCCCTGGGCGTCATGGCCAGGGCCTACAAGATCATGGGGATAGATGATTTATCGGCCGATGCGCTTCGGGTGCTGGAGCTGAATCAGCCCAACCACCCTGACATCGCAGAGGTGAAGGGCCTGGTGGTGAAGTAGCGTGCGCACGGCACACGCTACAGGGGGCTCTAGATCGCGTCCCGATCCTGTTCGCCGGTGCGGATGCGCACCACGCGCTCGACGTTGGTGATGAAGATCTTGCCGTCGCCGATCTTGCCGGTGCGCGCCGCGTTGGTGATCGCCTCGATGGCGCGTTCCACCTGTTCAGCGGCGAGCACAACCTCCAGTTTCACCTTGGGGAGAAAATCCACCACATACTCGGCGCCGCGGTAGAGTTCGGTATGACCCTTCTGGCGGCCGAACCCCTTGACCTCGGTTACGGTCATGCCGGTGATGCCCATCTCCGACAGTGCCTCGCGCACATCGTCTAGTTTGAAGGGTTTGATGATTGCTTCGAGTTTTTTCATATTGTCATCCTCAATGCCGGTTTCTCTGCTGGGTATTCTTTATTATCCATACCCGATCCCTTACTGCCGTCCACCCCAGGTAATAGGATAGCGCCGATCGCGCCCAAAGGCACGCCGCGTGATACGCACCCCGGGCGCCGCCTGGCGCCGCTTATATTCGTTGCGGTCGACCATTTGGATCACCCGGCGCACTGTCTGCTCGTCAAAACCGGCGGCCACGATGTCCTCCGGGCGCCTGTCCTGTTCGACATACATCTCCAGGATGGGATCGAGAATGGAGTAGGGCGGTAGGGCGTCTTCGTCTTTCTGGTTGGGGGCAAGCTCGGCGCTGGGCGGGCGCTCGAACACCCGGCGCGGGATGACGGGGTGAATGCCGTTACGATACTCCGCGATGCGGTACACCAGTATCTTCGGGGTATCCTTGAGCGGCGCGAAGCCGCCCGCCATGTCGCCGTAAAGCGTCGCGTAACCGACCGCCATCTCGCTCTTATTGCCGGTGGAGAGCACGATCCTGCGTTTTTTGTTGGCGATCGCCATCAGGATCACGCCGCGGCAACGGGCCTGAATGTTCTCCTCCGTGACATCGGCGGGCAGGCCGGTAAACTCTTCCTTGAGGCTTTCCAAAAAGGCCTGAAAGGCAGGCTCGATGGAGATGACACTGTATTGCACCCCCAGCGCCTGCGCGATACTCCCGGCATCCTCGATACTTATCTGCGCGGTGTAGCGCGACGGCATCATCACCGCCTCGACACGCTCAGCGCCGATCGCATCCACCGCGAGGGCCAGGGTCAGCGCCGAATCAATCCCGCCGGAAAGGCCGATCACCACTCCGCTGAAACCGTTTTTCTCGATGTAATCACGAACCCCCAGCAGCAGCGCCCGATAGGCGCTTTGCGCCTCCGGCAAGGGCGCGGCGCACTCGGCGGGTAGGAGGGTGACGGTTTTGTTAACCGCAACATCGAGCGGATAGAGCCCCTCTGTGAAGGCGGGGGCGCGCAGCACCACTGCACCGCTTGCGTCCACGGCCAGCGATTCGCCGTCAAACACCAGCTCGTCTTGCCCTCCCACCAGGTTGACATAGACGATCGGCATGCCGCCCTCGCGGGCGCGTTGATTGAGAAGCTCTACGCGTGTGCCCCCCTTGCCCAATTGGAACGGCGAGGCATTGATGTTGACCAGTAGCCGCGCACCGGCCTGCTTTGCCTGCTGCATTGGTTGCGGCAGCCAGATGTCTTCGCAGATGGTAATCGCAACGGGCACACCTTTGATGTCTACCAGGCCGGGCTTATCGCCCGGTGTGAAATAACGCTTTTCGTCAAACACGCCGTAGTTGGGGAGTTCTTGCTTGTAATAACGCAGGACGATCTCGCCGTTACGGATCAAGGCCGCGGCGTTGTAGAGGCGGCCGGACTCTTCGTGCGGATAACCCACCAGGACATCAATGCCGCGGAGGCTGCGTTTTAATTCGGCGATACCGCTCAACACCACCGCTTGCAGATCGGAGCGCAGCAGTAGATCCTCCGGTGGATAACCGGTGAGCGTCAGCTCGGGGAATGCCACCAGATCGGCATGCAAGTCATCACGTGCGCTCTCTGCGGCCGCGATGATTTTTTGCACGTTGCCCGCTATGTCGCCGACGCGGAAATTGAGCTGAGCCGCTACTATCCTGAGGGTAGTGCTCATCGTGTCGCAGAGTGTTGCGAAGGCTCCAGCAATTTCAGCATTCCGCTGCCCATCTCCGCGGGCGACCGCGTGACGGTAACGCCCGCCGCTTCCAGCGCGGCGAATTTGTGCGCGGCGGCCCCATGGCCCCCGGAGATGATCGCGCCGGCATGGCCCATGCGCTTGCCGGGTGGCGCGGTCTGGCCGGCAATGTAGGCGAGCACCGGTTTGCTTACCTGTGCCTTGATGTAGTCCGCCGCCAGTTCTTCATCGTCGCCGCCGATCTCGCCGACCAGAATAATCCCTTCGGTCTGCGGATCGTGCTCAAACAACTCCAGACAGTCAATAAAATTCATGCCGTGAATCGGGTCGCCGCCGATGCCCACGCAGGTGCTTTGCCCCAAACCGTTCTGCGTGGTCTGGTGTACCGCCTCGTAGGTGAGCGTGCCGGAGCGCGACACAATGCCGATGCGTCCCGGCTGATGGATCGCCCCCGGCATGATGCCGATCTTGCATTGGCCGGGTGTGATGACGCCGGGGCAATTCGGGCCGATGAGCCGCGCATCATACGAGCCGAGCGCGGCCTTCACCTTGAGCATATCGAGCACCGGGATGCCCTCGGTGATGCACACGATGATTTTTATCCCCGCATCGGCCGCCTCCAGTATCGCATCGGCGGCAAACGGCGCGGGTACGTAAATCATGCTGGCATCCGCGCCGGTCTCTTGCACCGCCGTGCGCACCGTGTTGAACACCGGCAGGTTCAAATGACGCTCGCCGCCCTTGCCCGGCGTCACGCCGCCCACCATGTGCGTGCCGTAGGCGATGGCCTGCTCAGAATGAAACGTGCCCTGCTTGCCGGTGAAGCCCTGGCAGATCACTTTGGTACTTTTGTTGACGAGGATGCTCATGATCGTTTGCTGACCTTGTACCGGGCACGGTCTTCACGAAGAAGAAATTCCAGTTGCGTTTCACGTGTGGGTGCTGAGAGTCCCGCTTCACGCAACGCGCGCGCCGACAGCGGTAGACGTTCGAGCGCACGCGGCTCAACCTTGACTGCACCTCCACCGTACGATTTTCCAACCAACGCGAGGTTGGCAACTGCGTCCGGGTGGCTGAGCAATATCCATAGACGCTCAATGAAATCCGGAGCATCAGATAGCGGATACACACACAAAAAGCCGGTAAGCGGAACTAACCCAGCACGATTGCGAACAAAGCGGGCGTTGCGCCGCCCAAGATAGGCAAACAGGAACGGCGGGGTACTCCGGGTTTCCATCTTGTACCACGGTCTACGCGTCTTGATGAGCGCCCTTTCGGGAAAACCAAGTCGCTCTCCATGCTTTATGTAACGACGCACGGACTCTGGAAACTGCTCAATGGGTCTCCCATCTAGTGAAAACAACAATGTAGGACGATCTTGAATCTCAAGCCTGCGTAGATCGGCGCGGGTTAATTCATCGCCTGCAACATCTCTTGTTCGACCGATTGCAGGCACTAGGAATTCCTTTTGAAGGCCAAGCGCCATAGCGCGCTCAGCAGTTAAAAAGAAATACTCGTTGGCGCCGGTTGCGATACCGCGCATCACGCTTGCGAAATCGGCAAGTACCGCAGGATACTTTTTGATTTGGGGTGGCCGGGACAAACCGGTATCAATCCCTTCACGGACAAGCCGGCGACAGACTGAAAATGTCGTGGCTTCGACAGACTTAAACCCTGATAGTACCCAATCGCGTAGTTCCGAATTATCTGGCTGAGTGACCCGTACCCAATAAAACTCCTCGCCGGGTGGAGAATTCTCAATCATGAGAATTACAGGATTCGTGTCTACCCCGGGAAAGGGCGAGGCCACGTGGTCAAACGTGATGACGGCATCGAGCCGATATTGCCTGGTAATCCATTGCCAAAGGACTCCGGCGAAGACCCCTTCACACGTGTCGGCCGGCACAATGAAGGCGAGTCGGCCCCCCTTCTCAAGAAATTGAAGAGCTCGAAGCAGGAAATAGATGTGATACCCTGCGCGCGCATCGATAGCAGTGCCAGTAAGATTCGCGCTAAATGCCTTGAGCTTTGCCTTAACGTCCGCCGACAGGCGGTGATGGCGTATGTACGGAGGATTCGCGACGATAGCTTTTAACTTTGCTCGCGGTGGATCAAGCACAAAATCGCAAATCTCAACAGACGAAAGATCCCGCGATGTGAGTCCTGATGCTTTCGCTTCATCCAATGTGGCCTTATCTATTTCTGTACCCTGTAAACGCACACGAATATGTGTCAACTCAGCAACCGCTAGGGCGGCCCGAAAGAATGCTCCTGCTCCAACGGCGGGATCAAAGATAGAACGATGGCCCTGAACTATCGGATAGGCCACCATGGCTTGCGCAACCCAAGCAGGAGTCCAGAACTGACCTTTCTGACGTAGCGCCTCACGCTCAGAACCAGATGCCGGCAGTTTCTGTGCAGTTTCTGTCGTCATTCCTTTGGCTCCTTTGCGATAGTGTCGAGCATACTTAACACATCAGGATTAAGTTCCAAGCTTCCGCCCTCGAATTTTACGTATGGAAGAATGTGCCCGTTCTTATCGGTAATGCAAGCCGGTAAAAGCGTAGGTTCCTGTTTCGAGGATCCAAGTGGATAGGCGTAGTGATAATAAAATTTATAAATCGCCTTGCGTGTCGTAGCCCCGCCCGGGGCTTGAAATACCTGTTCCGTTGGCAGGATCAGCTTGCGACGAATCAATCGCTCAGCTTCATTGAAGGCCAGACCGAAGGCAAGATCGTAAAATACGTGCCAGACATGGATCTTTACTCCAGTTGACTCTTGCCACTTACGTAACGGTTGCCGATCCTCTTCTTTTATAATAACGGTCGGCACGACTGCGGTCTTCTTTAGGCCCAACTTGCCATTCAAGCGTCGCTGCGGGCTCAACTCAGTACCAAAACCTGGCATTTGTGCGGCGCGCCACAAACTATTTTCACACTCAACTGCAATAACACTCCCACTGAGAATAGCTCGCATCCGCCGGTCAGATTCTGCAGTGAACGGCAACTCAGATATACCACCGATATCATCTACCAGACGCTTAACGGTTGTTTGACTCGATTTCCTGAAAATCAGCAAATCCGGACGCTTGATTTTGCCAAGTCCGGCCTTGTCCAGACGCTCGAAATAGAGTTCGAAGGCTCGCACATCGTTGTCAGGAGCCGTCCCACTGGGTCCATACGGTAGCGCAAAGAATTCCCCAGTGACGTCAGTAGCCTCAATGATTCGGTGTTCGCTCCATACGCCTTGTGACCATCTCATCAGAAAGTCGCTGCCGCGCAGGCGTCGAGGATTAAGCAGAAACTCGTGCCACTCAATATGTCCTAATGCCGACAACTCGAATGCAATATCCTCGCTTGAGACACTAAGGACTTTCTCGAATGAATGCATTTGAGACCTCTCGTTCAAGCGCGATTGGCCGCAGCGACTGCCTTTATAGCCGCATCGGTCAAATCACTCGCGGCGATGATTTTTAGATTGCTGATGCGCAGCAATTCGCGCGCGCGCTCGGCGTTATTGCCCTCCAGACGCACGATGACGGGGAGCGTGATGCCCACCTCTGAGACCGCCTTGATGATGCCCTCGGCAATCAGATCGCAGCGAACGATGCCGCCGAAGATGTTGACCAATATCGCTTTCACTTTGCTGTCAGAGAGAATGAGTTTGAACGCCTCGGCCACTTTGTCCGCCGTGGTGCCGCCGCCGACATCGAGAAAATTCGCGGGCGCGCCGCCGTGCAGTTTGATTAAATCCATGGTCGCCATCGCGAGGCCCGCGCCGTTCACCATGCAGGCAATGTCGCCGTCCAGGCTTATATAGTTGAGCCCGAATTGCCGTGCGCTGTTCTCGCGCGAGTCCTCTTGTGTCTCATCGCGCAGAGCGCTGAGGTCGGGGTGGCGATACAGCGCGTTGTCGTCGAGCGTGATCTTGGCGTCCAGCGCGAGCAATTCTCCCGCGTCGGTTACGATCAGCGGATTGATCTCGATGAGGCTTGCATCTTTTTCCATGAACAGCCGGTATGCCGCGAGCGCGATTTTGGTAAATTGAGCAATCTGTTTATCGCCAAGATCCAGTGCAAAGCCGATGTCACGGCATTGATAGGCTTGCAACCCGGCCACGGGGTGTATCTCCGCACTGTGGATCTGCGCCGCATCTTTCGCGGCAAGCTGTTCAATATCCATCCCGCCCATGCCGGAGGCGATCATGATCACCCGTTCCCGGCTGCGCTCCACGGTGAGGGCGAGATACAACTCGCGCGCGATGGCGCACGGCCGCTCGACCAGCACGGTGTGCACCGGCAGGCCCTGCGGCGGCGTTTGCACGGTCACCAGCCGCGAGCCGAGCAGCGCGGATGCGGCGTTCTCCCCCTCGGCCAGGCTGTGCACGCGTCGGACGCCGCCCGCCTTGCCGCGACCGCCCGCGTGCACTTGCGCCTTGATGATCCAGCTCTCGCCGCCCAACCGCCGGGCGACGGCGAGCATCTCCTCGACCGAGTACGCGGGGGCGCCCTCGGGGATGGGTATCGCGGCAGCGGCGAGCAGTTGCTTGGCCTGATATTCGTGCAGGTTCATCTTGAATAGTGAATGGGGCGCAAAACCGTTATTGTGGAGTAAATGGCGGATTTACGCAAAAATGGCTATGCTAGTGTCGTATGAGCAACCTGCTACGTTTGATTGCGCTGGGACTGCTGATCTGGATAGCCTTTGTGCTGATGCGCAATTACCTGCGCGTCTGGAACGTGCCGCGGGTCAAGCGCCCTCCGCGCATCGGTAACATGGTGCGCTGCGCGCACTGCGGCCTGCATGTGCTGGAGGGCGAGGCAGTCAGGCAGGGCGACGCCTATTATTGTTCCGTCGAACACCGTGACAAATTTGGGAGTCACTGACGTTTTCCGGGACTATGCTGGACTTTCTCGACAAAGATCTCGATAGCGCCGTATCCAATAAGCCGGCGCTGACCTGGAAGCCGCTGGCGCTGTTTGTCCTGTATCGCCTGACCCTCGCCTGTCTGATTTTGATCCTGCTGTGGATTGAGCGTACGCCCACGCCGCTGGGCGAAACGGATCCGCAGGCCTTTTTTTGGTTGAGTGTAAGTTATCTGCTGTTCAGCAGTGTCATGGTACTGGCGTGGGCGCTGCGCCGGCCGCCGTTTCGCATTCAGCTTTATGGGCAGGTGCTGATAGACATCGCCCTGATTACATGGATGATGCACGTGAGCGGCGGCGTCAACAGCGGGCTCGGCGTGCTGCTGCTGGTCGCCGTCGCCGGCGGCAGTATTCTCAGTGGCGGGCACACCGCCATCGCGTTTGCCGCCGTCGCCAGCCTCGCCACACTCATCGAGCAGGGCTCCGCGCACTTGCAGGGTTCTCCCAGTCAGGGCAGTTACACGCAGGCCGGCCTGCTCGGTCTCGCCTATTTCGCC
>JAYUCX010000090.1:0-9162 GCA_043740145.1 Gammaproteobacteria bacterium | reverse complement strand
CCGGGATGGAGATGGTGCGCCGCAATCAGCGCCGCCCAGCGGTCGGCACCCAATTTTTCAGCGTCGCGGTAGGTATTGGTCACACCAAAATCTTGCCTTGAGGAGGTAATAAACTCCGGCCAAAGGTTCCAGGCATTGAGTGTGCAAGTAGTAAGCGTGGCGGCGAATTCTTCACCGCGCACATTGGAGGCCACTAGCCGCGCGGGCCGCTCGCCCCAGACCGCGATGAGATCCTCCGGCGGGCATTCGCCGTGTGCGGCGCCACCGGTGCCGCGAATGACCCCCTCTCTCAAAAAGCCCCACTTGATGCGGCTGTTGCCGATGTCGAGCAGTAATGTATGTTCTGCGTTCACTCAGTCCCTCGCACGCTCACCTCGCCGGAGTGGTAGGCGCGCGTCACGCCGCCATGGGCAACCAGTATGGCCCCTTGTTGATTCACGCCTTGCGCGCGCCCGGTGACCGTGCGATCGGCAAGCTGCACGGTAACGTCTTTATCTTTCAGCAGATCGAGCCTGTCCCACTCCGGAAGAAAGGGCGCAAGACCTTTCTGCTGAAATTGATGGAGAGTAAGCAGCAGGTGTTGCAGGACCATCCCGGCAAGTGAATTGCGCGCGGTCCTGTGGCCCAGTATCTCGCGCAGGTCTACCCATGGCTGTGAGATGGCCGCTCCCGCGGGCATGGCGACGTTGATGCCGATTCCGGCGACGATATGACAAGGCCCTGCGGCCTCACCGGCCGTGTCCAGCAAGATGCCGGCGAGTTTGCGCCCTTGCCAGAGTATGTCATTAGGCCATTTTACACCGATCCCGGTGACGCCCAGCGTCTCCAGGCTATTCGTGACCGCGATGCCGATGGCCAAACTCAAACCGGAGAGGGCGGGGGTTTGTTCGGCAAAGCGCCACAACAGCGACAGATAGATGTTCCCGCCGAAGGGCGACAGCCATTGCCGGCCGCGCCGGCCGCGCCCGGCGTGTTGCCGCTCGGCGAGGCAGGCGTAGCCGCCCGGCGCACCTGCATTGGCTTTCCGAAGCAGATAAAGATTCGTCGAGTCTACCTCGGTGAGGATATCGAGCCCGCTGAGCAGGCGATGCGCCTTCTCATTCAAACCGGCGAGGACGGCAGAGCTGTCCAACAGTTCTACGGGCCCCGTCAGCCGGTAGCCTCGGCCGGACACTGCATAGACCTCGATGCCGGATTTAACCAAGATTCGAATCCGCTTCCACACCGCGCTGCGGCTGATCTTCAAGGTGCGCCCCAGCTCGGCGCCGGAATGAAAGAGCCCGTCACACAGCAAGCCCAGTAGTTCGGTGTCAGCGCTCACCGTGGGGGTTGGTGATGGCGTGCGCTCAATTCATGCACGGCCTCTATGAAGGCCGCCGCGTGTTCGGGTTTGGCGTGTTGATGTATGCCGTGACCGAGATTAAACACATGGCCACTGCCGGCGCCGTAACTCTTCAGGATGGTCTCGACCTCGCTGCGGATGCGTAGTGGCGAGGCGTATAACACGCAGGGGTCCATGTTGCCCTGCAGCGCGACTCTATCACCGACCTGCGCGCGCGCCTCACCGAGATCGGTGGTCCAATCAATGCCCAGCGCATCGCAACCCGTCTCCGCCATCGCCTTCAGCCATTGGCCGCCGTTTTTGGTGAATAAAATCACTGGCACGCGCCGTCCCTCGTTTTCGCGTGTCAGGTCTTTTACAATTTTGTCCATGTAGCGCAGCGAAAACTCCTTGTAATCGCGCGGCGTCAGTACACCGCCCCAGGTATCGAAGATCATCACCGCCTGCGCGCCTGCGGCGATTTGCGCGTTGAGATAAACGGTCACGGCGCACGCCAGCACATCCAACAGCCGGTGCATCACTTCAGGCTCGTCAAACATCATGCGCTTAACCAGCGCAAATTCCTTGCTGCCCTGTCCTTCCACCATGTAGGTGGCGAGTGTCCAGGGGCTGCCGGCAAAGCCGATCAACGGCACGCGGCCGCTGAGCTCGCGCCGGATCAGCCGCACTGCGTCCATCACGTAACGCAGTTCCGTTTCCGGATCAGGCACACTGAGTGCCTCCACATCCGCCAGAGTACGCACTGGTTTCTGGAAGCGCGGCCCTTCGCCTTCGGAGAAATAAAGCCCCAGGCCCATGGCGTCGGGTATGGTGAGGATGTCGGAAAATAAAATCGCGGCATCCAGCGGAAAACGGTCAAGCGGCTGCAACGTGACCTCACAAGCCAGTTCCGGCGTTTTGCACAGCGCCATGAAATCACCCGCGCGCCGGCGTGTGGCGCGGTATTCGGGTAAATATCTTCCTGCCTGGCGCATCATCCACACAGGTGTGACATCTACGGGTTGACGCAGCAGGGCGCGAAGGAAGCGGTCGTTTTTGAGCGGGGTCATGAAATATTTAAAGTCACGTATGGGGCTTTTTCTTGTTGGCCTTGAAGCTTTGTTTAAACCACTGTGCGAATTCGGCCTCCGTTAGTCGGCCTGCAGCGAGTGCAGTTATTGTGGTTACCACCTCTGTCTCACTCCCCAAGGGCTGCAAACCATTGTCCATGAGAAATACCGCCGTGGTGAGAAAGGCGGTGCGTTTGTTGCCGTCAATAAACGGGTGGTTTTTGGCGATACCGTAGCCATACGCTGCGGCAAGCTCAAATAACGTTGGCGCGCCGTAGCTTAGCAGGTTTTCAGGGCGCGCCAGCGCCGATTCGAGCAGGCCCACATCGCGCACGCCGTCACTGCCGCCAAAAGTGGCAATGCATTCTTTATGCAGGGCGAGCACAACACGCAGCGGCACCCAACGGGGCTTTTTCACTTCGCCAGTTCACGCAGGGCATTTCGATAGCGGCGCATCACCTGGTTGCCCAATTTCATCTGGCGTTCAAAGTCAGGATCATAAGCAGTGATTTCATAGCCATTGGGTGTTTCCACCAAAAATACTTGATCGCCTTTTTCGGCGTGTAATTTGGCCAAGGCTTCCTTGGGCAGGATCACGCCGGTGGAGTTGCCTACGGTGGTAAGTTTGGCTTTGAGCATAGGGCCGGTCTCTTAGTTATAACAGATGTTATAATACGGTATCGGACAGCGGCAAGCAATTCTTTACACTTCTAAATAATCCAAAATCCCCTGCGCGGCCTCACGGCCCTCAAACACGGCGGTGACCACGAGATCGGAGCCGCGCACCATGTCGCCGCCCGCGAATATTTTTGGGTTGCTGGTTTGGTGTTTGAATTTACCTTTCGCAGGTGCCTTGGTGCGGCCCTGCGCATCCAACTGAATATTGAAATCGACAAACCACGGCGCGGGATTAGGCCTAAAACCAAAGGCGATAATCACCCGATCGGCGGGAATGATTTCCTCGCTGCCCGGCACCGGCTGCGGCGTGCGGCGTCCGCGCGCATCGGGTGCGCCGAGCGCGGTGGTGACGACCTTCACGCCCTCCACTTTACCGTTGCCCACGATTTCAATAGGCTGGCGGTTCCATAAGAATTGCACGCCTTCTTCCTTGGCGTTCACGACCTCGCGGCGAGAGCCAGGCATATTGGCCTCGTCGCGCCGGTAGGCACAGACAACGCTCGCAGCACCTTGGCGTATCGCGCTGCGGTTGCAGTCCATTGCGGTGTCTCCGCCGCCCAGCACGACGACGCGCTGTCCTTTCATGTCTATAAATTCGGACGCTTGCTTTTCCAAGCCAAGCTGACGGTTGATGTTGGCGACCAAGTAGGGCAGGGCCTCGTATACGCCGGGCAGCGTTTCGCCGGGAAATTCGCCCTTCATGTATTTGTACGTGCCCATGCCGAGAAACACCGCGTCGTACTCGTCGAGCAATTTATTAAAAGCGATGTCTTTGCCGATTTCGGTATTGAGGCGGAACTCAATACCCATGCCTTCCATGAGCATGCGCCGCGTCTTCACGACGTGTTTTTCCAATTTGAATTCGGGGATGCCGAAGGTGAGCAAGCCGCCGATTTCTGGATAACGGTCGTATACCACGGCCTTCACGCCGTTGCGAGTCAGCACGTCGGCGCAGCCGAGGCCCGCCGGGCCCGCGCCGATTACCGCGACGCGCTTGCCGTTTACCACCACGCCGGACATGTCCGGCCGCCAGCCCTGTTTCACCGCTTCGTCGGTGATGTATTTCTCAATCGAGCCGATGGTCACCGCGCCGAAGCCGTCGTTCAACGTGCATGCGCCCTCGCACAAACGATCCTGGGGACACACGCGGCCGCATACCTCGGGCAGTGAATTGGTCTTATGCGAGAGTTCCGCGGCCTCGAATAGATTGCCTTCCTGGATGAGCTTCAGCCAATTCGGGATGTAGTTGTGCACCGGGCACTTCCACTCGCAATACGGATTACCACAGGCGAGGCAGCGTCCGGATTGTTCGGCGGCGCCCTTGGCGTCGAACTGGCCGTAGATCTCATTCGATTTATGAATGCGGATCACGGCGGGCGTCTTCGGCGTATCGGTACGCGGAATGTCGAGAAACTGAAAATTATTGGGCATGAAAGATTGAGATATTAGTGGGCGTGTGAGGCGCCGCCGCCAGTGGCGCGTACGGGACGCGCATAGGTACGAACAGGTTCGTCGTGAATCGACTTCGGACGCGGTGCGAGCAGCGTATCGAGCGCCACGGCCTTGGATTTTACCAGCCAGAACTTTCCGGCATATTCGGCAAAATTGTCGAGCACGGTCCTGCCCCAGGCGCTGTGTGTTTCATTCGTAAACTCATCAATCAGCGCGCACAGATGCTTGCGGTGCGCCTCCAGATCGGAAATGCGATGCAGGTCTATCAGTTCCGGGTTGTAGCGTGTGTTGAACTGGCCGTCGAGATCGAACACGTAGGCAAACCCGCCAGTCATGCCTGCGCCAAAGTTAAGGCCGGTAGGGCCGAGCACGACGACTTCACCGCCGGTCATGTATTCGCAGCCATGATCGCCGATGCCTTCCACCACCGCGCGCGCGCCGGAATTGCGCACCGCGAAACGCTCGCCCGCAAGTCCTGCGGCATACAGCTTGCCGCCGGTGGCGCCGTACAGGCAGGTGTTGCCGATGATCGTCGTCTCGTTCGATTTGAAGCGGCTGGTGCGCGGCGGGTAGATCACGATCTTGCCGCCCGCCATACCCTTGCCGACGTAGTCGTTGGCGTCGCCTTCCAAAACGAGATGCAGTCCACCCGCATTCCACACGCCGAAGCTTTGTCCCGCGCTGCCGGTGAAGTGAGTGGTGATGGGTGCGTCGCTCATACCCTGATTGCCGTGACGGCGCGCAATCTCGCCCGACAGGCGCGCGCCGATGGAGCGGTTGATGTTGCGTATCTTGTAGTTAAACACGCCGCCGCGTTTGTGCTCGATGGCATCGAGCATGTCGCGCACCATGTGCTCGGCCAGCTCGCCCTTGTCGAACGGCTCATTGCGCGCGGAGAGGCAATACTGCGGCGCCGTGTCCGGCACGCCGGCCTTGGACAGGAGCGGCGTGAGATCGAGGCGCTGTTGCTTGGCGGTCTCGCCCGGCAGGATGCGCAACAGGTCAGTGCGGCCAATGAGCTGTGCGATATTTTTTACGCCGAGCCGCGCCAGCCACTCGCGCGTTTCACGTGCGACGAAGCGGAAATAATTTTCCACCATCTCCGGCAGCCCGATGAAATGTTCCTTGCGCAGCCCGTCGTGCTGAGTCGCCACGCCGGTGGCGCAGGTGTTGAGATGGCAGATGCGCAGAAATTTGCAGCCGAGCGCAATTATTGGTGCGGTGCCGAAACCGAAACTCTCTGCGCCCAGGATGGCGGCCTTGATGACGTCGAGGCCGGTCTTCAGGCCGCCGTCGGTCTGCAGGCGCACGCGGTCGCGCAGGTTGTTTGCACGTAGCACCTGATGGGTCTCGGACAGGCCCAGCTCCCACGGGCTGCCGGCGTACATCACCGAGGAGAGCGGGCTCGCGCCGGTGCCACCGTCGTAGCCGGAGATGGTAATCAAATCGGCGTAGGCCTTGGCCACGCCCGCGGCCACGGTGCCGACACCGGCCTCGGCGACGAGCTTCACCGACACCAGTGCGTCGGGATTCACCTGCTTCAAATCGAAGATGAGCTGCGCCAAATCCTCGATGGAATAAATATCGTGATGCGGTGGCGGCGAGATGAGCGCGACGCCGGTGCGCGAGTAGCGCAACTCGGCGATCATCGCATTTACCTTTTCGCCCGGCAACTGGCCGCCTTCGCCGGGCTTAGCGCCCTGCGCCATTTTGATCTGCAACACCTCGGCGTGCACCAGGTAGGTCGGCGTGACGCCGAAGCGGCCCGCCGCAACTTGTTTGATCTTGGAGGTTTTCTCGGTGCCGTAGCGGCTCGGGTGCTCGCCGCCTTCGCCGGAGTTGGAGCGTCCGCCCAGCCGATTCATGGCAATCGCCAGCGCCTCATGCGCCTCGGGCGAAAGCGCGCCTAATGACATGCCCGCGCTGTCAAAGCGCGGCAGGATGGATTCCTCAGCCTCGACTTCTTCGACGGGAATCGGCGTGACATCGTCGCGCGGCACGAGCATGTCGCGCAGCATGGCGACGGGGCGCTCATTGACGAGCTTCGCGTATTCCAGATATTTACCGTAGTCGCCGGTCTGGACTGCGGCTTGCAGCGTTATCACCACATCCGGGTTGTAGGCGTGATACTCGCCGCCGTAGATGTATTTCAACAACCCGCCCTGCGCCAGCGGCTTGCGCGGGTTCCAGGCGTACTTCGCCAGCCAGCGCTGGTCGGTTTCGAGTTCGGCGAAATCGGTGCCCTGCAAGCGGCTCACGGTGTCGCGGAAGCACAACTCAACAACCTCGTCGTGCAGGCCGACCGCCTCGAACAACTGCGCGCCGCGATAGCTCGCGATGGTTGCGATGCCCATCTTGGAGATGATTTTGTAGAGCGCCTTGTCCACGCCCTTGCGATACGCGCCAAGTACTTTATGCACATCTTTGTTTACGATCTCGCTGCTGCGCATCATGTCGCGCAGGCATTCGTAGGCGAGATACGGGAACACTGCAGTCGCGCCATAGCCAATCAGCACCGCGATGTGGTGCGGGTCGCGCGCAGTGCCGGTTTCCACCACGAGATTCGCATCGCAGCGCAGGCCCGCCTTGATCAGGCGATGGTGTACCGCACCCGTGGCGAGCAGCGCGTGGATGGGCAGCGTGTCTTTGGCAATGGCACGGTCGGAGAGCATCAAAATCACCTTGCCGTTTTTCACCGCGCGCTCGGCCTCGTCGCACACACGCTCGATGGCCGCGCGCAGATTTCCGCTGGCGGGATAGTTGAGATCGATGCGCGCGACGGCGTAGTCGGCATCGACCTGGCTCGCCAACGCGGCGAACTGTCTCTCCGACAACACTGGCGAAGTTATAGTGAGGCGCTTGGCATGTTCGGGCTTTTCTTCAAACAGATTGCGCTCGCGCCCGAAGCAGGTCTTGAGCGACATCACAATCTGTTCGCGCAGCGGATCGATCGGCGGGTTGGTGACCTGTGCGAACTGCTGGCGGAAATAATCGTAGAGTGAGCGCACCTGTTGTGACAGGACCGCCATCGGTGTGTCGTCGCCCATCGAGCCCACCGCCTCCTGGCCGCTCTCGGCGAGCACGCGCAACACCTGGTCACGTTCCTCGAAGCTTACATTGAACAGCTTTTGATGTATCAACACCTGGTGCTCGTCCAATGCGGCCTCGGAGTTGTCGTCCTGCGTCGTGCTAAGGCGTTGCGCGTATTGATCCAGCCAGGCGCGATAGGGCTGGCGTTGCTGGAGCAGCCGGTCTATGTCTTGCGGTAACAAGAGCGTGCCGGTCTCGGTGTCGGCGGCGATCATCTGGCCGGGCTTGAGCCGGCCCTTGGCGACGACCTGGTCAGGCGGATAGGGGTATACGCCGATCTCGGAGGCGAGCGTGATGTGGCGGTCCTGGGTAATTACATAGCGCGCCGGGCGCAGGCCATTGCGATCCATGAGGCACGCGGCGTAACGGCCGTCGGTCATCACAATGCCGGCCGGTCCATCCCAAGGTTCCATGTGCATCGAGTGATATTCGTAAAATGCGCGCAGCTCCGGGTCCATGGTCTGGTCGTTTTCCCACGCCGGCGGAATCAGCAGCCGCATCGCGTGCAACAAATCCATACCGCCGGCGATGAGCGCATCGGCCATGTTGTCGAGGCTCAAGGAATCCGAGCCGGTCATGGAGACCAGGGGGCGCACGTCGTCCATGTTAGGGATGAGCGGGCTCACGAACTTTCGGCCGCGTGCGACCGACCAGTTGCGATTGCCCTGCACGGTGTTGATCTCGCCGTTGTGCGCGAGATAGCGGAACGGCTGCGCCAGTCGCCACTCCGGCCAGGTGTTAGTGGAGAAGCGCTGGTGATAGACGGCCAGTGCCGATTCAAAGCGCTCATCGCGCAGGTCGGGATAAAACACCGGCAGGTTGGCCGGCATCACCAGACCCTTGTACGAGATCACCCTGCACGACAGGCTGGGGATGTAAAAGGTCTTGTCGTCCGAATTAAGCACCTTCTCGGCACGGCGCCGGGCGATGTAAAGGTGGCGATCAAAGGTGGTCGTGTCCATGTCGTCCGGGGCATTGACGAATACTTGCTCGATGTGCGGCAGAGTCTTGAGGGCCTCTGCGCCACACGCCTCTGGATTCGTGGGCACTATGCGCCAGCCCGCAATGCTCAAGCCCTCTTTTTGCAGTTCGGAGGCTAAGCAGGTACGGGCCTGCTCGGTGAGGCGCTTGTCCTGATGGAGAAAGATCACACCGACGGCGTAGTTCTGTGCGGGCTTGATACCCAACTCCGCAGCCATGGCGCGGAAGAAACCGTCGGGCTTTTTAATCAACAAGCCGCAGCCGTCGCCCGTCTTGCCGTCCGGCGCGATGGCGCCGCGGTGGGTGAGGCAGGCAAGCGAGCCGATGGCGGTCTGCACCAGCCAATGGCTGGCCTGGCCGTCCATCTGGGCGATGAGGCCGAACCCGCAGTTACCCTTCTCAAACTCGGGGCGGTAGAGTCCGTCAGTTAGTGTAGTCAAGTTGTTCACGTTGCAACAGCCAGCCTGCCCGGGGGAGGGCGATATTTAATGGGTCAAAACGACCTATTAGTATACAGCCACATCGCGGGCTACTCAAATGTCAAGGTGGGGTTTTTAGGACAGATACGAG
>JAYUCX010000089.1:0-20272 GCA_043740145.1 Gammaproteobacteria bacterium | reverse complement strand
GATGACGGTCCACAGCCAGGCGCGCCAGAAGGCGCTGTGGGTGTACGGCAGACTGATTAAAACCTTGTGCAGCAGTCTGCGCGGACGGCCGCCCGGATTGGCATCCAGATAGCTGAGTATCTTTGCATTACCTAGAAACAGCAGATACGGCACGCTCAGCCATAGCAGACACGCCGCGCCGGCATACGTCCAGGGCCGAAGAGCGATCCCCAGCGCGAGCAGCGCCAGGGTGTGCATGTCCAGCACCCGAAACCACAGCAGCGCGGGGGTGGAACGCATCAGCGGCACGTCGAAGTAGCGCTTCATGAGTATGGGAAAGGAAATCTCTCCGGCCCGCATCGGAAGCAGATTATTAAAAAAATTATGCAGCAGCATGAGCTTGAGACAGGCCACAAACGCCCCCCGCATTTCATCACGGAAATAGTCATACAGCCGCACGGCCCTGACCCAGTAAGTAAAAAACGTCAGTATAATAGCCAGGAATAATAGACTATAGGGCAAGGCCCGCCAGGGAGCGAGCAAGTTCCGCCAACCGAAATAGAACTCGATCAGCGCCACGAAGGCGATAAAGAGAGTGATGCCTATGAGATATGATAGCTTCACGAGGTAGTTTGGCGGGCTGGTTGGCGATGAGGGCGCTGACTCAGTGTAGGTGGCGCGAGCGCGCAGCGCAACCCTTTCGCCCATTCTATAAGAAAATCGTCTAATGACGTACAGGGAAGTACTAATATCGCGGGAGGCAGGACGCCGGGAGCGACCAAAAAACGATTTACCACGGGGGACGCGGAGGAGAATAAAATCTTTTTGAGATTACCTCTGGACTCTAAGACGGCCAATTCCAGGATGCCCGCGACATGAACAGCCTCACTCGCTCCAACACAGGGCTTTACACCCTGTTCGCCGCCTGTGTGGTGGCTAGTTTTTTTCTCAACATCCATGCGGTGCCGCTGTTCGATCTGGACGAGGGCGCCTTCAGCGAGGCCACCCGCGAAATGTTCGTGCGCGGCGATTTTATTTCCCCCTACCTGAATGGTGCGCCGCGCTACGACAAGCCGGTGCTAATCCACTGGCTACAGGCCGCGAGCGTCTGGACCTTAGGGCTTAATGAATTCGCTTTGCGGTTACCCTCGGCTTTAGCCGCCGCGTTGTGGAGCTGGCTGATCTTTCTTTTCACAAAGAGGTACACGACCACCGCCACGGCCTTGCATGCCGCCATCATCACGGCCAGTACGTTGCAGATCTCGCTCATCGCCAAGGCCGCCATCGCGGACGCCCTGTTGAATCTGTTTCTCAGCAGTGCGTTGTTTAGCATTTATCTTTTCTATCAGTCACGCGAACAGAGATATGCCTATCTCAGCGCCGCAGCCATGGCCCTGGGCTTTCTCACCAAAGGACCGGTTGCGGTAGTCATTCCACTCGCCGTGAGTCTATTGTTTTTTTTAAGCAAGGGGGAATTCAAGATCTGGCTCAAGGCGCTGTTTAATCTTCGCGCGATTGCGCTGTTCGGCCTGCTGGCCCTGCCCTGGTATGTCGCACAGTATCTCAGAGAGGGCGAGGATTTTATCCAGGAGTTTTTCTTCAAGCATAATATCGCCCGCTTTGGGGAAACCTTCGAGCAGCATGGCGGCGGGGTTTTTTACTATATCCCGGTCGTCCTCATCGGTCTGCTGCCTTACACCGCACTGCTGCTCAAAACCTTCACCCGTCTCGGTGAAATCGTCAAAGATGATCTAAAACGTTATCTCCTGATGTGGTTTTTATTCGTTCTGATATTTTTTTCGTTTTCCGGCACCAAGCTGCCTCACTATGCGGTGTACGGCTATCCCGCCGCCATCATCTTGATGGCAATGTACATGGACACATTGCGCTCCAGATTCATGATCTTTCTGCCGCCACTACTCTTGTTTACCGCCTTGCTGTTTCTCCCCGAACTGATTCATGCCTGGCTCCCGGCGGTGCAAGATGTGTTTATTAAAGACACGTTGCGCGATGCGGGTGATTATTTTTCACTTTACTACCGGTTCTTTTTCTCGCTGGCCATTTTACTTACTGTGTATTTTATGTTTGAAAACCGATTTAGGAACCCAGGCAAATTGCTGTGCAGCGGGCTCGTTACCGTGACGGGGATGGCGCTGTTTGTGCTGCCGATAGCGGGGCAGATTTTGCAATCGCCCGTCAAGGAGGCGGCGCTCATCGCCAAGCGGGCCGATTATGCGGTGGTAATGTGGGGACTGAACGCGCCCAGCTTTAATGTCTACAGTGAACGGCTGGTGGAGCGGCGCGAACCGCGCCCCGGCGAGATCGCGCTGACCAAGTCGAGCTATCTGCCGCGCCTCAAGGACTATGAGACGCTTTATTATAAAAACGGCATCGCCCTTATTCGTGTGAAGTAAAATATAATCCCCGCAGTATTACCGCGCGCAACACAATGGGGTTTCCAAAGGGGAGAGACGTAGTTCTCCCCTTTGGTCGTCCCACGGGGTTTCACCCCCCGGGGGGCGAAGTCAAATTGAACAGCCGCAGCAGCCCAGGCAGGGCCAAAATCAAACAAACCGACGCGACGGCGCGCTGGAAGTCTTGCGTGTGCGCATAGCTCGTGATCGGCCACACCAGCAGATAAACTGCCGCCGCCGCAAGCACCGCTCCGATCAGGCGTTGCGTGGCGACCTCCATGCCCCGCGGCCAGCGGCGCGCAATCTCTATCGCCCACACCGCGCTCATCCAGCCGAGCAGCGCGCCGCCCAGGACATCGAGCGGCCAATGCACGCCCACCATGATACGCGACAGGCCGACGGCGATGGCCATGAGCAGGCAAGTGGCCTTTATCCATCCCTTCCTCGACTGCAAGGCGAGCACCCCCGCCCAGGCGAAGATGGTGGCCGTGTGGCCGGAGGGAAAGGCCGTGGCCTTGAGGGCGGGGCCGATGAGATGAAAGCTCTCGGGCGATAACACGGCTGGCGGCCGTGCGACGCCGAGCGCGAGCTTGAGGCTGAGCACCAGCAGTGTAGTGAGTAGACCGGCAATCATGGCCGCCCAGAGGATATCCGGGCGCCGGCCCGCCAGTGGTAGCAATAAAATCGTGGCGATCCAACCATCGCCAAGCATCGTGATAGCCGCCCACAAGGTATCGCCGACGAACAGGCCCTGTTCATTGATCCACAGAAATAACGTGCGATTGCTGCCGGTAATAGCTATCGCCGCCATCGCCAGCACACTGGCGGGCGGCACCAGCCAGCGCCAGGGGTCTCGCCAAGCTGATGGCTTCATGCCGGCTTTTCGCCCGTAAATACCAAACGCACTTGAGTCCCCTTGCCGCGGCTGCTGCGCAGATGGATGCGCCAGTTGTAGCGGTCGCAGATGCGCTTGACCAGGGGCAAGCCCATGCCGGCGCCGCCCGGGACGCCGCCGCACCGCACCCGCCGGGTGAGAGGATCGTACACCAGATCGGCCACCTGGGTGATCGCCGAACCGGGTGTTGCACCGCGCCGCGTCAGGGGCTGCAGGCGCGCCTCGATTTCCTACAACACAAAGAGTTTGACCACATAGTCATCCGCCCCGCTATAAACCCGGCGGGCTTTTCCGGCAAGGTGTCGCGGGCCGTCAGCATCAGCACCGGCGTATTCTTGCGCGCCTCGTTGCGCAATTTCCGGCACAGGTCTACGCCGTTCATCCCCGGCAACATGAGATCGAGTACAATGGCGTCGTAGTCGTTCACCACCGCCAAGTGCAGGCCGGTGATGCCGTCTTCCGCCATGCTGACCACGTGCCCTTTGTCGCTGAAGAAATCCTGCAGGATGGACGTGATACCCTTATCGTCTTCTATAATCAGAATGCGCATAGCCCCCCGTTCCATTGTAGGGCCAAATTCATTCGGCCACTTATAGTTCACCATACAATCAAAGGTTGCGCAAATATGTCGCACAGCGAAATCACCAACCGCCTGAGCCGCGAAACCAGCCCCTATTTACTACAACACGCCCACAACCCCGTGGACTGGTACCCGTGGGGTCCGGAGGCGCTGGAGCGGGCCCGGCGCGAGGGCAAACCGATCCTACTTTCGATCGGCTATTCGGCCTGTCACTGGTGCCACGTCATGGCCCACGAATCGTTCGAAGACCCGGCCACCGCCCAGGCCATGAACGAGTTGTTCGTCAACATCAAGGTGGACCGGGAGGAACGCCCCGACCTCGACAAGATCTACCAAACGGCCCACCAACTCCTCACCGGCCGCAGCGGCGGCTGGCCGCTCACCCTGGTGTTGACGCCGGAGGACCAAACGCCATTTTTCGCGGGCACCTATTTCCCCCGCACCTCCCGTTACGGCATGCCCGCCTTTACCGACTTGTTGCGACGCATCGAGGCCTTTTATCGCACGCGCGGCGGCGAGGTCAACCGGCAAAACGCGGCCCTGCTCAACGCCCTGCAAAGCGTCAATCCAGCACCTCTCGCGGGCGATGTCACCCTCAACGGCGCGCCGCTGGAAATGGCCCGCCGCCAGTTGGAAAGCAGCTTCGACGCCCGCTACGGCGGCTTCGGCGGCGCGCCCAAGTTTCCCCATCCCCCACACATCGAACGGCTGCTGCGCCATGGGTCGCAGCACCGAGCGGCTAAAGATTCTGAAGTACATGGAGGTACAAATGTCGCGGGTCGCTCCCGGCATCCTGCCTCCCGCGACATTAGTTCTTCCCTGTACGTCAGAGGCAGGACGCCGGGAGCGACTGAGGTTGACGGCCAGGCCCTGACGATGGCGAGCTTCACCCTGCAAGCGATGGCGAAGGGTGGCATCTACGATCAACTGGGCGGCGGCTTCTGCCGCTACGCGGTGGACGAACAGTGGATGATCCCGCACTTTGAAAAGATGCTGTATGACAACGGCCTGCTACTCGCGCTGTATGCGCAGGCCTGGGCGGCCACGAATGATCCGCTGTTCAAGCGCATCGCGATGGAAACAGCACAGTGGGTGATGCGCGAGATGCAATCGCCCGAGGGCGGTTATTACTCCAGCCTGGATGCCGACTCCGAGGGTCATGAAGGCAAGTTCTACGCGTGGAGCCAAGATGAAGTGCGCGGCCTACTGGATGAGCAGGAATACACTGCCTTCGCCCGGCGCTTTGGCCTCAATCGTCCCGCTAACTTTGAGGGTGAGTGGCACCTGCATGTGTTTGAAGACATCGCAGTAATCGCGGCCGAGATGAGGCTGAGCGAGACGGAGCTGATGCAAATTCTCGATGCGGCGCGTGCGAAATTACTCAAGGCGCGCGAGCAGCGCGTACACCCGGGGCGCGATGAAAAAATCCTCACCTCCTGGAACGCCCTGATGATTAAGGGCATGGCGCTGGCCGGCCGACAGCTGGACGAATCCGAACTGCTCCGCTCTGCGGAACGCGCCTTGCACTTCATCAAGACCACCCTATGGCATGACGGACGACTGCTCGCCACCTACAAAGACGGCCGCGCGCACCTGATGGCCTATCTTGATGATTACGCTTATCTGCTGGACGCGGTGTTGGAATTACTGCAAGTTCGCTGGCGAACGGATGATTTGAACTTTGCCGTGCAACTGGCCGAGGTGCTGCTGGAACATTTTGAAGATAAACAGCGCGGTGGCTTTTACTTCACCGCCGACGATCACGAACAACTCATCCACCGCCCCAAACTCCTCGCCGACGACGCCACGCCCGCGGGCAACGGCATTGCCGCCTATGGCCTGAACCGCCTCGGCCAGCTGTTGGGAGAGACCCGCTATCTCGACGCCGCCGAGCGCGCACTCAAGGCGGGCTGGGACGACATCACCCGTGCCCCGTATGCCCATGACAGTATGCTGCTTGCCCTAGAAGAGATACTCACTCCGCCACAGATCATCATCCTGCGCGGCGAACCCGCAGAGATGCGGGAGTGGCAATCGCTCTGCGCATCGGGTTACGCCCCGCGTCGCCTGTGCTTCACCATTCCCGTAAACGAACCCCACCTGCCCGGCGCGCTCGCCTTGCGTACATCTAAAGATGGGCCCGTCGCCTATATCTGCGAAGGTCACGTTTGCAGCGCACCGATTACGGAATTGGCCAAGCTTGAACAGCACCCGTAGGGTCGAATTCATTCGACCTACTTTATAACGCGTAACCGAAACTCTCCTTGAAGCGCGTCTCGAACTCGGCCTTTTCAAAGCGGTGATTTTGTGTGCCGTGCTGTTCGATCTTGATGGTACCCATGAGCGCCGCGATGCGACCGGTCATCTCCCAATCCAGATCGTTCATCAAGCCGTACAAGAGACCGGCGCGGTAGGCGTCGCCGCAGCCGGTCGGATCGGCCAAGCGGCTGGGTTTGGCGACGGGGATGCTAAGCGTTTTATTCTCCGTGTAAATCGTTGAGCCTTTGGCGCCATGCGTCACAATCAGGGCTTGCACGGTGTGTCTCAACTCGTCTATGGATTTGCCGGTGCGCTGCAGCACCAGTTGAAACTCATAGTCGTTAAAGGCCGCCCAGGTGGCCTGCTCCAAAAATTTCATCAGATCCGCGCCTTCAAACATCGGCAGACCTTGACCGGGGTCAAAGACAAAAGGGATTCCCGCCTCGTGAAACTGTGCCGCATGCTGAATCATCCCCTCGCGTCCATCCGGCGCGATGATGCCGACCTTCACATCTTTTGCGTCCGTCACGCGGTTTTCATGGGCATGGTTCATGGCGCCCGGATGAAATGCCGTAATCTGGTTGTCATCGAGGTCGGTGGTGATAAAGGCCTGCGCCGTGTAGGTGTCGGCTATCTGTTTGATGTGCTTCACGCTGACGCCGCAGCGCAACATCCATTCGCCATAGGGCGTGAAATCTTTTCCCACCGTGCCCATCGGCAGCGCCTTGCCGCCCAACATGTTCAGGTTATAGGCGATGTTGCCCGCACAGCCGCCAAACTCGCGGCGCAAATCCGGCACCAGAAACGAAACGCTCAAGATATGCACCTGCTCGGGCAGGATATGATTCTTGAAGCGGTCATGAAACACCATGATGGTGTCGTAGGCGAACGAACCGCAGATCAATGCCGACATTCAAAATTCCTTAAGCTAGTGGTTAGATTTTTTCAGCAAGAATTACACCCCAGATGACCAGGGCATTGAGGAGCGTGAGCAACACCGCCGCCGAGCCCATGTCCTTGGCGCGGCCGGAAAGCGTGTGATGCTCGGTACCGATTCGATCTATCGCCGCCTCAATGCTCGAATTGATCACTTCCACGATCAGCACCAAAAATAGGCTGCCGAGCAACAGCGCACGCTCAGCTGCCCCGCTTCCCAGCCATAACGCGAGCGGCGCCATGATGGAAAACAGAATGATTTCGACACGAAACGCGGCCTCGTTGCGCCAGGTGGCGCGCAATCCCGCGATGGAATAATTAAAGGCCCGTATCAGGCGTTCAAATTCGTTGGTCTGGTTACGATTAGCCATGAGCAGACATGCATGGCCTCACCGCTGCCACGCAAGATCCAACTCGCGTGCAGCCTTGACATCATCCAGACGGCGCACCGGTGTGGTATAGGGCGCTCCTTTCACCTGCTCAGGCGTAACATGCGCCTCAGCGAGTATCTTTTGCATCGCCACAATAAATCCATCCAGTTCCTCCTTGCTCTCGGTCTCGGTGGGTTCGATCAGTAAACACTCCGGCACCAGCAACGGGAAATAGGTGGTGGGTGCGTGATAGCCGTAATCGAGCAAACGCTTCGCGACATCCATTGTGGACACACCGGTTTCATCCTTGAGTTTTTTTAAGGTGAGAATAAACTCGTGCGTCGCGCGCCGGTTGGGAAAGGCCGCCTGATAGCCGAGCCTGGTCAAACACACCATGAGATAGTTGGCATTGAGTGTGGCAAACTCCGCCACCCGCGGCATACCCTCGCGGCCCAGCAGGCGCGCGTACACATAGGCGCGCAGCAGCACGCCGGCATTGCCCATGTGTGCCGACAAACGACCGATGCTCCGCGGATAATCCTTTTCCGTAAGCCAGCGGTAAGTACCCTCTTTTTCCTTGCCCACGATAGGGATGGGAAGAAACGGCAGCAGGCGATCATTCACGCCCACCGGCCCCGCACCCGGCCCGCCGCCACCGTGCGGCGTGGAGAAAGTCTTGTGCAGATTCATGTGGATCACGTCAAACCCCATGTCGCCGGGCTTCACCTTGCCGAGGATGGCGTTGAGGTTGGCGCCGTCGTAGTAGAGCAGCCCGCCCGCATCATGCACGATTTTCTGTACCCGTTGAATATCCTTTTCAAACACGCCCAATGTCGAGGGGTTGGTGAGCATCAGGCCCGCCGTGTGCGGCCCCACCGCAGCGCGCAATTGCTCAAGATCAATATCGCCGTCGGCGTCGGTGGGAATCTCGCGCACCGTGTAGCCGCACATCGCGGCGGTGGCTGGATTGGTGCCGTGCGCGGCATCGGGGACCAGGATTTCGCTGCGCGCCGTGTCGCCGCGCGCATCGTGATAGGCGCGGATCATGGCCACGCCCGCGAATTCGCCCTGTGCTCCGGCCATCGGCGTAAGCGACACCGCCTTCATACCCGTCACGTCCTTGAGCATTTCCTGCAACTCGTACATGCACGCCAAAAATCCCTGGCTGTAACTTTCCGGTGCGCCCGGATGTCTGCCCGCAAAACCCGGCAACAGCGCGAGTTTGTTGCACGCACGCGGATTGTATTTCATGGTGCAGGAACCCAGTGGGTAAAAGTGCGTGTCTATCGAGAAATTTTTCTGCGACAGCTTTGTATAATGCCGCACGGCCTGCATCTCGGAGACTTCCGGTAACAAGGGCCGCCGCGCGCGGCGCAGATGTTGTGGAATATCCTTCGTTTCCGGCTTGTCGAGCGGAGACTGCGAGGAATTAATGCGGCCCTGCCGCGAATGTTCAAAAATCAACATATACTTGACCCTGACGACGCCTATGCGTATTGTTGTAAATGGAGGTAGTTATGACTATGACCACAGACCGCATGGTGCTGGCGTTCGCCGGCAGTTTTATTCTTATCAGCCTGATCCTGTCTCAGCTTCACTCACCTTATTGGCTTTGGTTTACCGCCTTCGTCGGCGCCAACCTGCTGCAAACTGCATTCACCGGCTTCTGCCCCCTCAGCAAAATCCTGATTGCAATGGGCGCAAAGCCCGGCCCCGGTTGCTTATAGGCGCTTACTGCAACGCCGCAATCGCCTTGTCGTAATCCGGTTCCTGGGCGATCTCCGGGACAAGTTGGGTGTATTTCACCTTGTCGTTTTCATCAATCACCACCACGGCGCGCGCCGTGATGCCGGCCAGCGGGCCGTCCTCGATCAGCACGCCGTAATCCTTGGCGAAATGCCGGTCGCGCATCATGGAAAGCGTGACGACATTTTTGGCGTTTTCCGAGGTGCAGAAACGGTTCATGGCGAACGGCAGGTCGGCGGAAATCATCAGCATCACCGCGTCATTGCGATTCTTGGCGTACTCGTTGAATTTTTTGGTGCTCATCGCGCACACCGGCGTATCCAAACTGGGCACGATGTTGAGCAGCTTCTTCTTGCCGCGGAAATCGGCCAGCGTCTTATCGTCGAGATTCGCGTCCGCCAGACTGAAGTCCGGCGCCTTGGCGCCGACCTTGGGAAGCTCGCCGTTGGTGTGAATAGTTGTGCCTTTCAGAGTAATGGTTGCCATAGTGTCTCTCCTTAATGTTCCCGTTTGTCAGTTGCTCATTATACGGCGCAGGTGTGCGGCATAGGTATCGAGATCTGCCGTGGTTTTCGTCTCGGTGGCGCAAACCAGGATCGCATCACCGAGTTCAGGGTAGTGCTCATCCAAGGCATGGCCACCCAGCAGATTGTTCTTCTCCAACGCGTGCAGCACCTCGCGCACCGGCTTGTTCAGGCGCACCACGGCCTCATGAAATACCGGCCGGCTGAATGCCCTGGTCACGCCGGGAATGGCAGTGAGTTTTTCCAGCAGCGCAACCGTGTTGGCGTGGCTCACGGCGGCGGCGCGCTCCAGACCCTCCGGCCCGAGCAGCGTCATGTGAATGGTGGTGGCGGTAACCAGCAAGCCCTGATTGGTGCAGATGTTGGAGGTCGCCTTGGAGCGGCGGATGTGCTGTTCGCGTGCTTGCAGGGTGAGCGCAAAGCCGGGTTTGCCGTCGAGATCCACGGTACGCCCGACGATGCGCCCCGGCATCTGCCGCACATATTTTTTTTTGCAGCACATAAAGCCGAAATACGGGCCGCCGGAGGAGAGCGGCACGCCCAGCGGCTGACCCTCGCCACACACGATGTCCGCGCCCTCTGCACCCCACTCGCCGGGCGGCTTGAGCAGCGCCAGCGCAAGCGGATTGACCACCGCAATCACCAGCAGACCGTTTTTGTGCGCCCAGCCGGTGAGCGCGTCCACCTCTTCCAGCACGCCAAAAAAGTTGGGTTGTGGTAGCACCAGCCCTGCAAAGTCCGCGCCCTTGAACCGCTCCAGCGCTTCCGGCACGGTGTGGCCTTCGCCCGCGCAGTACGGTATTTCGACCAGCTCGATGTCCTGATTCCTGACGATGCTGTGCACGACCTTGCGATACACCGGGTGAACCGTCGCGGGGATTAAGATGCGCCTCGATTTACCGTGTGCGCGTACCGCCATGAGCACCGCCTCGGCCAGCGCGGAGGCGCCGTCGTAGAGCGAGGCGTTGGAGACCTCCATAGCGGTGAGCGATGCCATCATGGTCTGATATTCATACAACAATTGCAGCGTGCCCTGGCTCGCCTCGGCCTGGTAGGGCGTATACGCAGAGTAAAATTCACCGCGCGTGGTAATCTCCCAAACCGCTGCGGGGATGTGGTGCTCATAAGCCCCCGCGCCGATGAAGCACAGGGGCTTTCCGTCCTGCGCCGCCCGCTCGCTCATGAGCCGCGTGACGTCCATCTCGCTTAGGCGAGCCGGGATCTGCGTCAATTGCCCATTGCGCAGTCCGGCGGGGATTTCATCAAACAGATCCTCAATGCGCGAGGCCCCTATGGCCGCGAGCATTTCTTCAATATCTTTTGTGGTATGCGGGATAAACGGCATGATTAATTCAATGGGCCTCTGCGGCAACAAAGGCTGCATACGCCGCAGCGTCCAGCAGGCGATTCAATTCCGCGGGATCAGCGGGGTTGATGCGAAACATCCAGGCCTGACCGTAGGCGTCCTGATTGACCAGCTCGGGCTTGTCGCTGAGTGTGCCGTTAGCCTCGATGATCTCACCGCTGATCGGGCAATAAATATCCGACGCCGCCTTCACCGATTCCACCACCGCGCACGCCTTACCGGCCTCGGCCTTGCGCCCGGCTTGCGGAAGCTCCACGTACACCACGTCGCCCAGCAAATCCTGTGCGTGATCGCTGATGCCGACGGTCACCGTGCCGTCCTGCTTAAGTTCCACCCACTCGTGTGTCTTGGTGTATTTGAGATTGCTTGGTATGTTGCTCATCGCGTGTTCCTCTGAGAATTTCAAACTAAAGGTTTACCGTTACGTACAAAAGGCGGCTTCACCACCGTTGCGGGGACCCATTTGCCGCGTATCTCCACCGTGCACTGTGCGCCGGTGGCGGCAGGCACACGTGCCAGCGCAATGGCCTTGTTCAAGGTGGGTGAAAATCCGCCGCTGGTGATCTCACCTTCACCCACGCCGACTACCCTCACCTTGAGATGATTGCGCAGCACGCCTTTTTCATTTAGCACCAGCCCCACCAGCTTGCGCTGCACGCCCTGCGCTTTTTGTTTTTCCAGCGCAGCGCGGCCGATGAAGTTGCGCGCCGCGGGTTCCCAGGCCACGGTCCACTCCAGTCCGGACTCCAGCGGAGTAAGCGTTTCGTCCATATCCGTGCCGTACAGGTTCATGCCCGCCTCTAACCGCAGCGTGTCGCGTGCGCCGAGCCCTATCGGCTTCACACCCTTGTTCAGCAGCGCGCGCCAGAGCTGCACTGCGTCCTTGCCCGGCAGCAATATTTCGAAACCATCCTCACCGGTGTACCCGGTGCGACCGATAAAAATCTCGCCGCTGGTCGCTCCCGGCATCCTGCCTCCCGCGACATTAGTACTTCCCTGTACGTCATAAGCGGCATAAAACGGTTTGAGTTGTGCGGCCTGTTCGCGCAACGTTGCATCCAGAACTTCATGGACGCGCTCGCGCGCCTTAGGCCCTTGCACGGCGATCATGGCGAGATCCGGGCGCTCAGTAACCGTAACCTCAAATGGTGCCACCTGTTTCGTGATCCAGGCCAAATCCTTTGCGCGCGTTGCGGCATTCACCACGACGCGGAACCATTGTTCATTCATGAAATACACGATGAGATCGTCAATGACACCACCCTGCTCATTCAACATGCAAGTGTAGAGCGCCTGCTGTGGCTTGAGTTTATCCACATTGTTGGCGATCAGCCGGTGCAGAAAAGCGCGCACCCCGGCGCCGCGCAGATCCACGATGGTCATGTGCGAGACATCGAACATGCCCGCGTCGCGACGCACCTGGTGATGCTCCTCAAGCTGCGAGCCGTAGTGGATGGGCATGTCCCAACCGGCAAAGTCCACGATCTTCGCGGCGGCGGCGAGGTGTTCGTTATAGAGTGGTGTGATATGTCCCATGCGTCCTTCCAATAAAAAAGGGGCGATGCGTGTACGATTGCTCGCACACCCATCGCCCCTCTGTCCTGTTACCTGAGAGTTTTATCCCCTTCGGTGTCTGACCCCACACGCCAAGTGACAGGTGTGGTCAAATCTCTCCAGAATGTACTGTCACCCTGCGGTCCTTTTGCCTGAGCGTTTCCGGGCGGTTTGCGCCTTCGGCGCCCTGCCATGTCTTTCTATGACGGGGTCTCTCCCACAGGGTGAACATCAGCGCCTACTATACTATGGAGGGCCAAGCTCTTGCCAGTGCCCTGTGTCCGTGAGGGGTGAGGGGTAAATGCCTCACGCCTCACGCCTTACCCACGTTCCGACCGCCTGACCAAAAAGATGACCGGCAACAAACCCACCAGCACCAGGGTCAAGGCCGGCAGTGCGGCGCGCTGCCATTCGCCCTCCGAGGTCAGCTCGAAGATGCGGACGGCGAGCGTGTCCCAGTCAAATGGGCGCAACAGCAGGGTGGCGGGAAGTTCCTTCATGACCTCTACAAACACCAGCAAGGCCGCGCTTAAGAGTCCGGGGCGCAGAATCGGCAGGTATACGCGCCACAACAGCTCCCTATGGCTCGCGCCCAGGCTGCGCGCGGCCTGCTGCAGCGACGGTTTGATGCGTTCCAGGGCGCTCTCGACCGGGCCGTGGGCGACCGCCAGAAAACGCACCAGGTAGGCAAACAACAAGGCCACCACACTGCTGCTCAACAGCAAGCCGGTGGAAACGCCGAAGACCGTCCCCATGAACGCATCCACCTGACGATCCAGCCGGGTGAAGGCCAACATGATGCCCACCGCCAGCACCGCGCCCGGCAAGGCGTAACCCAGCGTCGCCAGCCGCGTGACTGTCCGCATCAGCCGGCCCGGCCATTGTTTGCGCACATAGGCAAGCAGCACGGCTGCCGCCACGGTGAACAGCGCGGCCAGCAGGCCGAGACTCACCGTGTGGCTGACAAATTCGACATAGCCCGCATCCAGATCCTCAATCCCCGCGCTCACCAGCCAGAAAATGAGCTGTCCGACCGGGATGAAAAAGGCAAGTGTCAGGACTAACAAGGCAAAGCCGCACGCCGCAGCGGCACGCAGCCCTGTTAAGCGGTGACGATGAGCCTGTACCGGTTTGCCGGCCGCATAATAGCGCGACTGGCCGCGCCAGTGCCGCTCGGCATACAAGGCCACCGCCACAAACAGCAGCAGCAGGGTGGACAACTGGGCGGCTGCACCCAGATTGAACAACCCGAACCACGCCTTGTAGATCGCCGTGGTAAAGGTGTCGTAATTAAAGATCGTGACCGCGCCGAAATCGGCGAGCGTTTCCATCAGCGCCAGGGCAACACCGGCGGCGATGGCCGGCCGCGCCATCGGCAGGGCGATGCGCACAAACGCCGCGCGGGGGCTCAAACCCAAGCTGCGACCGGCCTCCATCAACATGCGTCCCTGGCTCAGAAAGGCGCTGCGCGCCAGCATGTACACATAAGGATACAGGGCGAGGATCATTACCGCGATCACGCCGCCCTCTGAGCGGATGCGCGGGAACCAATAGCCGTTCTGGCCGAATACCGCACGCAACGCCGTCTGCACCGGGCCGCTGAAATCCAGCAGGCCCACCGCCACAAAGGCCATCACGTAGGCGGGGATGCCGAGCGGCAGCATCAAGGCCCACTCAAAGACGCGCCGGCCCGGGAACTCATACATCACGGTCAGCCAGGCAAGCCCCACACCCAGCACCAACACGCCTGTACCCACACCTAACAGTAGCACCAGGGTGTTTCGCAGCAATTCACCTAGCACCGTATCCACGAGATGCCGCCACACCTCGCTGCTCGGGGTGAGCCAGGCGGGCAGCAGCATCAAGACCGGGATGCTCACCAGCACGGCGATCAACAGGGCGGCGAGCCTCCACCACCCGCCGTCCGAGACGCGCCATGCCGGACGCACGGCCTGTGTGTCTAAACTACTGGGATAAAACATAAAGGGGTCGCAACCTCGGTGACGTACAGGGAAGTACTAATGTCGCGGGAGGCAGGACGCCGGGAGCGACCGTTACTTGTATCCCGCCCTGTCCATCAGCATCACCGCCTTGGCCTGCAGCTTGCCTGCCTCGGAGACGTTGACCGTGTCGTGCTTGAACTCTCCCCAGGAGGCCACCAGCGGGTTCGGCTTCACCTTCGCATTGGCGGGAAACTCCATATTCGAATCGGCAAACAGATTCTGCGCCTTGTCCGACGACAGCCACTCCAGGAGCTTCAAAGCCGCCTCAGGGTGCTTGGTGTGACGAGTGATGCCCGCGCCGGAGATGTTCACATGCACACCATTTTCGTTCTGATTAGGCCAGAAGATGCCGATCGGCGTCTCCGGATGTTTTTTCTTGAGACGGCCGAAATAATAGCTGTTCACGATACCCACATCGCACTGTCCCGCCGCCATCGCATCGAGCAGGTTCTCGTCGTCGGAGAACACATCGGTGGCGAGATTGGGAATCCAGGATTTGACGATCGCTTCTGTCTTGGGCTCGCCGTAGCGCGAGATCATCATCGCCACCAGCGATTGGTTGTACACCTTCTTGGAACTGCGCAGGCACAGGCGTCCCTTCCATTTCGAATTGCCGAGGTCCTCATAAGTGGAGAGGTCGGCAGGCTTCACCTTTTTGGTGTTATACACGATGGTGCGGGCGCGCACCGAGAGCCCGTACCACTGGCCGTCCGGATCGCGCAGATGGGCGGGGATGTTCTCCTCCAGAACCTTGGAGTTGACCTTCGCCAGCACACCGCGCTCCGCGGCCTGCCACAGGTTGCCGGCGTCCACGGTGATCAACATATCGGCCGGAGTCTTGTCGCCCTCAGCCTGGAGGCGCTCCAGCAACGGTCCCTCTTTCCCGGTCACAAACTTGACCTTGACGCCGGTTTCCTTGCTATAGGCGTCAAACAGCGGCTTGATCAATTGTTCGTTACGGGCCGAATAGACCACTACCGTCCCGGCGGCCTGGACCGTTGGGATTAGGGCGAGACTGCCCAGTAAAAGGGCGGCTAAACACTTACGATGCAGCATATTCATGAAACGCTCTCCATTAAACTTTCAAGGTGCGGGATGCACTTAATACTAATGATAATTATTATCATTTATAAATTCAACAGTTTTTTATCGGCTTAAGATTTAGGCGCTCTACCTCCAAAGGTCTTTGGTTTTGAGATGTCGCCCGAGTAGGAGGTGAAAAGACTGGCAGGGCGGAGGACGGCCGTCGCTCTTGCGCATCCTGTGACGTACAGGGAAGTACTAATGTCGCGGGAGGCAGGACGCCGGGAGCGACCGCCCGCGACATTCGTACATTCCTGTACAGCACAAAAAACAAAAGCCAGCTTTTAGCTGGCTTTTGTGTGTAAATGAAGCTGCTTGTTATTACTTCTTCAGAGACAGGACAAAGTCTACCAGCTTCTCGATGTTCTCGTCCGAAACGCGCGGCGAGTAGGCCGGCATCACGCCGAGCTTCCAGCGGCCGGTGCCGCCGGTATGCACCCACTTCACCAGATTCGCCTTGGCGCCCGCATCGCCCTTGTACTTGGCGCTGACATCGTTCCAGGCCGGACCGACGCGCTTCTGCTCGATAGAATGGCAAGCAAGACAGCCGCTTTCCTTCGCCAAGGCCTTACCGGCCTCTACATCCAGGGCGGCATTCGCCTGACCGGCCAACAACAGGGTGGCGGCCGCGCTACCCATCAACCAACTTTTTTTCATTACCTTCTCCTTAATGCTGTTAAAATTTAAATTAAAATCAGGGTTTGCTCTCTGGCGATGCCGGCAGCAACTAACTGATTCGTTATTATCTCACGACCTTAGCCCTAAAGATCAAGTGCCTGATAGATTCCGGCACTGAGATTACAGATACGCAAGATCTTTACCATTCGCCCGGAATTCGACCGCTAAACCGTTTGCAAGTTCGCGTAGGCCACCATCAGCCACTTGCTCCCGCCGCGTCCAAAATTGATCTGCACCCGAGCTTGTTCACCCTGACCCTCATAGTTCAGCACTATCCCCTCGCCGAATTTGGCATGGCGCACCTGCTGGCCAAGCCGCAGCGAGCCCTCCGGTGACGCACAGGGATGTGCTAATGTCGCGGGAGACAGGACGCCGGGAGCGACCGACGGACTTGAGTCCGACGAACCTATGGAGGGACGGTTGGGGGCTGCGCCACTGAGACGCACCTCGCTGGTCAGTTCCGCCGGGACCTCGCGCAGAAAACGCGAGGGGCGCGGATAGGTCTCCGAGCCATGCAGGCGGCGGGTCTCGGCGTGGGTGAGATAAAGATGGCGCTGGGCGCGGGTCATGCCTACGTAGCACAAACGGCGCTCCTCTTCGAGCCGGCCGGGCTCATCCGCCGACATCCGGTGGGGGAACAGACCCTCTTCCATGCCGGTCAGAAACACCAGTGGAAACTCCAGGCCCTTGGCCGAATGCAGGGTCATGAGCTGCACGCAGTCCTCCCAGGCCTGACCCTGACCTTCGCCGGCCTCAAGCGCGGCATGCGCCAGAAAGGCCGACAGCGGGTCGAGCCCTTCCGTTGTATCGGGTTGAAAATAACGCGCGGCGTTGACCAACTCTTCCAGATTTTCGAGCCGTGCCTGACCCTTTTCGCCTTTTTCCTTGGCGTGATGATCCAACAGTCCGCTATGCCGCAGGATATGTTCGGTCTGCTCGGCAAGGCCGAGGCCGGTCGCTCCCGGCGTCCTGCCTCCCGCGACATTAGTTCTTCCCTGTACGTCACCGGTATCCTGCGCCAAGCGTTCGATGAGGTTGAGAAAGCCCGCCACGGCATTGGCGGCGCGTGCCGGCAGGGTCGCTCCCGGCGTCCTGCCTCCCGCGACATTAGTACTTCCCTGTACGTCACGTGAGTGGCTGACCAGGCCATGCGCGGCTTGCCACAAGGTTATGCTCTGCGCACGCGCCTCGGCGCGGATCACCTCCATGCTGCTGTCGCCGATGCCGCGGGTGGGCAGATTCACCACCCTCTCGAAAGAAGCATCGTCGGCGCGGTTGGCGATGAGCCGCAGGTAGGCGAGCGCATCCTTGATCTCGGCGCGCTCGAAAAAGCGCAAGCCGCCGTAGACGCGATAGGGCATGGCGGCCTGTAGCAGGGCTTCTTCGAGCACCCGCGACTGGGCATTGGAGCGGTACAGGATGGCGGCATCCACGCGCCGCCCGCCTTGCGCCACCCACTGGCGGATGCGCTCCACCACAAAGCGCGCCTCGTCCAGATCATTGAAGGCGGAGTAAACAAGAATGGGCGTGCCCTGTTCACCCGCCGTCCATAGATTTTTGCCGAGCCGCCCTTTGTTATGGGCGATCAGCGCGTTGGCGGCGTTGAGGATAGTGGCAGTGGAGCGGTAGTTTTGTTCCAGGCGCAGAACGCGGGTGTCGGGATAGTCCTTGCTGAACTGCTGGATGTTCTCGATGCGTGCGCCGCGCCAACCGTAAATGGATTGATCGTCATCGCCGACCATGAACAGCTTGTTCTCATGACCCGCCAGCAGGCGCAGCCAGGCGTACTGAATCGCATTAGTGTCCTGAAACTCATCCACCAGAACGGCGCGGAAACGTTGCCGGTAATGGGCCAGCACCTCCGGCTTGGTGCGCCACAAATCGTGCGCGCGCAACAGCAGTTCAGCGAAGTCCACCAGCCCCGAGCGCTCGCACATCTCCTCATAAGCGCGGTAGATGCGGAGCATCTGGCGCAGATGCGGATCACCGTTGTCGTCCAACTGCTGCGGGCGCCGGCCCTCGTCCTTGCGCGCGTTGATGAACCACTGCGCCTGCCGCGGCGCCCATTGCGCTTCGTCCAGATTCAGGGCCTTTAACACCCGGCGTATCGCGCGGTATTGGTCTTCGCTGTCCAGGATCTGAAAGGTCTGCGGCAGCCCCGCCTCGCGCCAGTGGGCGCGCAGCAGTCGGTGCGCCAGGCCGTGGAAGGTGCCGACCCACATCCCGCCGACGGAGACGCCCAGCAACTGTTCGATGCGCCCGCGCATCCCCGCCGCCGCCTTGTTGGTGAAGGTCACGGCGAGGATGCCGAACGGCGAGGCCTGGCCGGTCTCAATCAGCCAGGCGATGCGATGCACCAGCACCCGGGTCTTGCCGCTCCCCGCGCCCGCGAGAATCAACAAGGAGCTGGGCGGTGCAGTGACCGCTTCACGTTGGGCGTCGTTTAAGGGATCGAGAAGGTGAGAAACATCCATGTAATAATTTTAACACATCGCCCGCGGGCCTTATGAACCCGGCATGTGGGGCAAATAACCGGTAAAATGCGTGCTCTATGTTCACTCAAATCGAACTCGAGCGGTTTCACCAAGACGGCTATATCATCGTGCGCGCGCTGGCGAGCGCCTCTGAGGTCGCCGAGATGAAGGCGATCGCCGAACGGGCGGTCGCTCCCGGCGTCCTGCCTCCCGCGACATTAGTTCTTCCCTATACGTCACTGGCGGAAAACACGGCGCCGGTGGAATACGAGGCGGACCTGCACTACCCCGGCGCACCGCCCTCCCGCGACGCGCCCGGCGGGCGTACCGCGCGGCGCTTGTTGCAAGCTTGTGCGCGAGATGGGGTGTTTAAGTCTTGGGCGACGAAGTCTGCCGTGGTTGAGAAACTGCGGCAACTGTTAGGGCCTCATTTGGTCTTGTCGCAGGCCCATCACAACTGCATCATGACGAAGCAGCCGCACTACAGCAGTGACACTCTCTGGCATCAGGACATCCGTTACTGGGCCTTCGAGCGCCCCGAGCTGGTGAGCGCGTGGCTAGCATTGGGGCCGGAATCTCCGGAAAACGGCGGCCTCTACGTGCTGCCGGGCACTCACATCATGAGCTTTGCGCCGTCGCGCATGGACGAGGCACAATTTCTACGCACCGATCTTGCCGAGAATCGGGCGCTCATCGCCACCCAAGTCCCGGTGCTACTTGCCGCGGGGGATGTGCTGTTCTTCCACTGCCGCACCGTGCATGCGGCCGGCCGTAATCAAACCGGACAGACCAAGTTTTCGGTAGTCTTCACCTACCACGCCGCCGACAATCACCCCCTGCCCGGCACGCGCTCGGAGGCATCTCCGGAAATCGCCATACCGTAGTTCAGGCAGTTTGCTTGACTTAAAACGATCCAAACACGGTACAGTACGCGCCTTTCCTTCATCATCAGGCCAAGTAGCTCGGTGAGGTGAGCAGGGAACTGAAAATCCCCGTGTCGAGGTTGCCGGAGGCCACCCTTTGGTACCCATCCGGGCACGCCAGCAGATGTAGACCGGTTCAAGCCTGTCCCTGCACTGTGTCCAGGGCAAGCCCTGAGCCTGCCGAAGGGTCGAAGGCGGAACCGGCAGGTCCACTGTCAAGCGGTGGGAGTTCGACGTGTAATAGGGCTTTATCATTAGAACCTTTTGTTGACGGTACGGAATTTTATATCTAGTATCAAAAGTTCCCGCGATATTTGCTTAACTTGAGCCATCAGACCGGGGGGTCATATGATTGGTGCATGGTTGAAGCAGTTTTGTTCAGGCGCAGTCCTGCCTGTCTACGGACGCGCTGGTAGTAAAGACAAATCGCCTCCTTCTTGCTTGCCTGGCAACTCCTCCATTTGGGGGGGGGGGGGGGGGGGGGGGG
>JAYUCX010000088.1:0-9171 GCA_043740145.1 Gammaproteobacteria bacterium | reverse complement strand
CCTGTTCGCGCGGGAAAAAATGCAGGAGTTCTTCCTGGCGTGCGGAGACCTCTTTGACACCCCGGCGTTCGATCAACTGGGCCAGACTGATATCGTTCAAAAACTCATGGATCTGATTGCTGAGATCGGACCATAAGTCGTGGGTGAGACAGCGTTCCTCTCCCTGACAGTTCATCTTGCCACCGCAGCGGGTGGCGTCCACTTTTTCGTCCACCGCACCGATGACATCGGCGACCGATATGGCGCCGGCGACACGGCCCAGGCGATAGCCGCCGCCCGGGCCGCGCGCACTCTCCACCAAGCCCTGTTTGCGCAGCTTGGCGAAGAGTTGTTCGAGATAGGAGAGCGAGATGTCTTGCCGGCGGGCGATGTCGGCGAGGGTGACCGGTTTCTGCTGCTGGTGGATGGCCAGGTCCAGCATCGCCGTGACCGCGTAGCGGCCTTTGGTGGTTAAGCGCATAGCGATTATTCCTCTGGTCGAAATTTATAACTCTATTGGTATGGTCAGTGGTTTGGGCTTGTCAGCCTCTGCCTGCGCGGTGGGCAACTTGACCTCTTCGATCTCCGCACCTAACTCGCGCAGCGCCCGGTTCATCGCCTCGATCTGCTTATCCATCACATGCACATGATCGAGCAGTGTATCAATGGCGTTGGCCACCGGGTCGGGCATGTCTTGGGTGCCGCCGTAGGCCTCGAAACCGATTTTCTTGGCGAAATCCTTACGCCGCAGCATCTCTTCGTCGCTGGTGCGCTTGACCACATGGCCGGGGATGCCCACCACCGTCGCGCCCGGGGGGACATCTTTGACGACCACCGAATTAGAGCCGATGCGTGCGCCCTCCCCCACTGTGATCGGACCCAATACCTTGGCACCCGCGCCGACCACGACATTGTTGCCCAGGGTGGGATGCCGCTTTCCCTTGCGCCAGGTGGTGCCGCCCAGGGTCACGCCGTGATAGAGCGTGCAGTCGTCGCCGATCTCGGCGGTCTCGCCGATCACCACGCCCATGCCGTGATCTATAAAAAAGCGCCGGCCAATGGTCGCGCCAGGATGGATCTCCACGCCGGTGAACAGTCGTGCCACAGTGGACAGCCAGCGTGCCAGCCATTTCCAGTTGGCGCGCCACAAACGGTGGGTCAGCCGGTGCCACAGCACCGCGTGCAGGCCGGGGTAAGTGGTCAACACCTCCCAGGTAGTGCGCGCCGCCGGGTCGCGTTCAAAGGTGCAGCGGATGTCTTCTTTCAGACGCTCAAACATACTGCATTATATACCTGACTAATTTCGTCAACAATAGATGAGTCATGGTCAGCGTAAGAGTATAGGGTACCTCTAAAAATAGTGGATTTTGTCTTTAGGCAAGGCGGAATTCTGCGAGAAAGCGGAGTGTACACGTCAGTACATGAGCATTTCGAGTAGAATTCCAACGCAGCATAAAGACAAAAGACGCATTTTTAGAGGTGCTCTATATTAGATCCATGCAGCTTGGCGACCACCAAGGAGGTCCTACAAATGAATACCCCTGATATCGAAGCAATCAAAGCGAAGCAAAAAGCCATGTGGATGGCTGGCGATTACGGCAGGTTCGCGCAGTATCTGGAGCCGGGCGCTCTGGAATTTTTTGCGCGCCTCAACATTGTTCCGGGAATGCGTGTCCTGGACGTTGCCTGCGGGGCAGGCCAGATTGCCATTCCGGCGGCACGAGCGGGCGCTGTGGTGAGTGGCGTGGACATCGCGGCCAATCTCATCGAACAGGCCAGGCAGCGCGCAGTGCAGGAACATTTGCAGGCACGTTTTGATGAAGGCGATGCGGAGCAGCTTCCTTATGACACGGCGAGTTTTGATCTGGTGGTAAGTCTGATCGGAGCGATGTTCGCGCCGCGCCCGGAACGTGTCGCGGCAGAGCTTGTGCGTGTGTGCCGCCCCGGCGGGCGCATCGTCATGGCGAATTGGACACCCGAAGGGCTCATTGGACAAATGTTTAAGGTGATCGCCAGACACACGCCACCCCCCCCCCGGCTGGTATACCCGCGCCGGTATTATGGGGCGATGAAACCACCGTGCGCGAGCGTTTCCGTGACGGTGTGGCGGAGTTAAGTCTCACGCGGCGCCCTTATGTGATTCAATTCCCCTTCTCTGTTCCCGAACTCGTGGAGTTCTACCACACCTATTACGGCCCGACGCAACGCGCCTTCGCGTCGCTGGATAGCGAAGGGCAGGCCGAACTGCGCGATGATTTGGAACAACTCTGGGCTACGCACAACCGCGCTGCCGAGGGAAAGGTGCGCGTCGAGTCAGAGTATCTTGAAGTAGTGGCGCTACGCAGCCCCGCCTAACAGGTTGTTGAAAAAGCCCATCCATGGGCTTTTTCAACTCGACCGGGGCTGCGCATCCCTGCGCCCGCGGCATTGGGGCTTCCTGCCCGGCACAAAGCGAAAAATGTGGTTTTTGCTTTGCTCCATTTTTCAACAGCCTGCTAAACCCCAGAACCGTCTGGCGACTTACGCTGCGCGGCCGTCAGTATTCCGCGCAGGATGTTGATCTCGATCTTGTCTAGCCGGGCGCGGTTAAACAAACGGCGCAGGCGGCGCATGAGTTGACGCGGGTTGGCGGGATCGAGAAAGCCGATGTCTGTCAGCGCCTGTTGCAGGTGGGTATATAGCTGGTCCATCTCCGCCGCCGTGGCCGGCCCCGCATTATCATCGGGGACTTTTTGTGACGTACAGGGATGTACTAATGTCGCGGGAGGCAGGATGCCGGGAGCGACCGGGGTGGACTCCAGATTTTCCAACATAATCTCATAAGCCAATATCTGCACCGCGGCGGCGATATTGAGAGAACTGAAATCCGGGTTGCTCGGGATACGCACCAAGGCGTTGCAGCGCTCCAGCTCGCTATTGGTAAGACCGGAATGTTCACGCCCGAACACCAGCGCGACGGGTGCGCGGGCGCACTGTGCGATCACCTGCTGTGCACATTCGCGCGGTGTCAGCTCCGGCCAGGCAATGGTACGCTGCCTGGCGCTGGCGCCTATCACCAAGCCGCACCCGGCCAGCGCCGCGTCCAGCGTCTCGAAGACCCGCGCGCCCGCCAGGATGCCGTCCGCGCCGGAGGCCCGTGCGGTGGCCTCGGCGCTGGGAAAGACCTTCGGTTGCACCAGGTAGAGGCTGGACAGATTCATGGTCTTCATGGCGCGTGCGCAGGCGCCGATGTTGCCGGGGTGGGATGTTTCTATCAGAACTATGCGAATATTGTGTAAGGACATGGGGCTAAGATACGAGTAGCAAGTGTCAAGTAGCAAGTGTCAAGGTAAAAACCAACCGATAAATATCCTTGCTGCTTGACACTTACTACTTGCTACTTGACACTTGCTACTTGTCACTTGCTACTGATCTCTAACAATGCACCCCCTGCTCAATATCGCGGTACGCGCGGCGCGCGCCGCCGGCAACACCATCGCGCGCGCCGCCGAGCGGGTGGACAGTTATGGAGTCTCGCTGAAGGGCAAAAACGATTACGTGAGCGAGGTGGATCTGCTCGCCGAGCAGGATATCGTCAAGGTCATCCGCAAGGCCTATCCCAGCCACGCCATTTTGGCCGAAGAGAGCGGCGCACACGCAGGCGACGACTATCAATGGATCATTGATCCGCTGGACGGCACCACCAACTTTCTGCACGGCTTCCCGCAGTTCGCCGTGTCCATCGCCGTGCAGCATAAAGGCCAACTTGAGCACGCGGTGGTCTACGATCCCTTACGTCAGGAACTCTTCACCGCAAGCCGGGGCGCGGGGGCGAAACTGAATGATCGCCGCCTCCGGGTCACCAAGGCCAAGGGGCTGGACGGGACGCTGCTCGGCACCGGTTTTCCGTTCCGCAAAACTGAACACTTGGACGCCTATCTGCACATGTTCAAGGAACTCACGCTGCTTACCGCCGGCATCCGCCGCGCCGGTTCCGCGGCGCTCGATCTCGCCTATGTGGCGGCGGGCCGTCTGGACGGTTTTTGGGAAATCGGCCTCGCGCCTTGGGATATGGCGGCGGGCGTCTTGCTCATCACAGAGGCGGGCGGTATGGTGGGCGACTTCGGCGGAGGACAGGATTTTTTGACTACCGGCAACATCGTGGGCGGCAATCCCAGGGTCTACAAGGCCCTCCTCAAGACCCTTCACCCCCACCTCACTACGGGGCTGGAAAAATAGCGCTGCTTATTTGAAAAATCTGTGGGATAATTTTAGGTTGATAATCCGTGAGGTAATACTATGGACGAAAACAAGAAAAAGGCCTTGAGCGCGGCGCTCGGCCAGATTGAAAAGCAATTCGGCAAGGGCGCGGTGATGCGCATGGGTGACCCGGGCATGGTGCGGGACGTGGAGGTTGTCTCCACTGGCTCGCTCGGTCTGGACATCGCGCTCGGCATCGGCGGCCTGCCGCGTGGCCGAGTGGTGGAAATTTACGGCCCGGAGTCGTCCGGCAAGACCACTCTCACCCTGCAAGTCATCGCCGAGGTGCAGAAACTAGGCGGCACCGCCGCATTCGTGGACGCCGAGCACGCACTCGACCCGCAATACGCGCAAAAGCTCGGCGTGAACGTGGACGATCTCCTGGTCTCACAGCCTGACACCGGCGAACAGGCGCTTGAGATCACCGACATGCTGGTGCGCTCCAGCGCCGTAGACATCGTGGTGATAGATTCGGTCGCCGCGCTCACCCCCAAGGCCGAGATCGAGGGCGAGATGGGCGATACGCACATGGGCCTGCAGGCGCGCCTCATGTCGCAGGCGCTTAGAAAACTCACCGCCAACATCAAGCGTTCCAACACGCTGGTCATCTTCATCAACCAGATCCGCATGAAGATCGGCGTGATGTTCGGCAACCCCGAGACCACCACCGGCGGCAACGCCCTCAAGTTCTACGCCTCGGTACGCCTCGACATCCGCCGCATCGGTGCAATCAAAAAGGGTGACGAAGTCATCGGCAGCGAGACGCGCGTCAAGGTCGTCAAGAACAAGGTCGCTCCGCCGTTCAAGCAGGCCGAATTCGAAATTCTGTACGGCGAGGGCATCTCGCGCGAGGGCGAAGCCATCGAACTGGGCGTGCAGGCCGGCATCGTGGAAAAATCCGGTACGTGGTACAGCTACGGCGGCAACCGCATCGGCCAGGGCAAAGACAACGCACGCACATTCTTGAAGGAACACGCCGACATCGCGCGCGAGATCGAAGATCAAATTCGCGCCAAGCTGCTTACCAAACCTACCTTAAGCGAAGCGGAGCCTGCTGAGGTTGAGGGCTGATATTCTTCGGCATGCCATGAATCTGCTTGCCCGGCGCGAGCACACTACCCACGAGTTGCATCATAAACTGCTGGGCAAGGGCTTTCCCGAGCCGCTCATCGAAGAGACCCTGCAACGGCTTGCCACAGATAAACTGCTCAGCGATGAACGCTTCGCCGAGGCCTATGTCCAATCTCGTATGAATAGAGGATTTGGGCCGCTGCGCATCGAGGCCGAACTACGCGAACGCGGCACACCTGCGGAACTGATTAAGGCGTGGGTAACCCCAAACGCGCAACACTGGCGTGAGCAGGCGCGCAAGACATGGCGCAAGCGTTTTGGGCGGGAACCCAAGGACTATCAGGAACGCGCGCGGCAAATGCGTTTTCTGCAACAGCGCGGTTACACCACCGATCAGATCAATGCCATATTCAAGAACTATGATGACCAGTAGCGAATTACGCAAGGCCTTTCTGGATTACTTTCACAAGCACGGTCACACCATCGTGCCAAGCAGTCCTCTCGTCCCGGCCAACGACCCCACCCTGCTGTTCACCAATGCCGGCATGGTGCAATTCAAAGAGGTGTTCCTCGGCCTCGACCGGCGCCCCTACCAACGCGCCGTTAGTAGCCAGCGTTGCGTGCGCGCAGGCGGCAAACACAATGATTTGGAAAATGTCGGTTACACCGCGCGCCATCACACTTTCTTCGAGATGCTGGGCAATTTCAGTTTCGGTGATTACTTCAAGCGCGAGGCCATCGCCTATGCCTGGGAATTTTTGACCCAAGTTTTGAAGCTGCCCGCGGAGAAACTGTGGATCACCGTGTATAAGGAAGACAACGAAGCCACCGACATCTGGCTCAATGAGATCAAGACGGACCCCAAGCGCTTCTTGCGCTGCGGGATGAAGGACAACTTCTGGTCCATGGGCGACACCGGCCCGTGCGGCCCTTGCTCGGAGATCTTCTACGATCACGGCCCCAGCGTAAAAGGCGGCCCACCGGGCAGCAAGGAATCAGACGGCGACCGTTACGTCGAGATCTGGAATCTGGTGTTCATGCAATACAACCGCAGCGCGGACGGCACGCTCACCCCACTGCCGCACCCGTCGGTGGACACCGGCATGGGTCTCGAACGTCTCGCCACCGTAATGCAAGGCGTACACAGCAACTACGAGATAGACCTGTTCCGGAATCTCATGCAGGCCGCCGCCGCGCTGGCCGGCGTCACCGATCTCGACAACAGCTCGCTGCGGGTGATCGCCGATCACATCCGCGCCTGCGCCTTTTTGGTGCTGGACGGCGTGATTCCTTCCAACGAAGGGCGCGGCTATGTGTTGCGCCGCATCATGCGCCGCGCGCTGCGGCATGGTCATAAACTTGGCCTCACCGAGCCCTTTTTTTACAAACTGGTTGCGCCGCTCGCCAAGGAAATGGGCGCGGCGTATCCGGAGCTGCCCAAGGCCCAGACGCAGATCGAGCGTGTCATGCGTCAAGAGGAAGAGCGTTTCGGGCAAACCCTGGAACAGGGCCTGCGCATCCTGGAGCAGGACATCGCCGCACTGAACGATGACCTCATCCCCGGCGAAACCGTGTTTCGTTTGTATGATACCTACGGCTTTCCGGTGGACCTCACCGCCGACATCGCGCGCGAGCGCGGGCTGCGAATAGACATGGCCGGTTTTGAACAGGAGATGACACAACAGCGCGAGCGGGCGCGCGCCGCGAGTCACTTCACCGCTGCGCAGGTGGAGCAGACCGAGGCGGTGGAAACCGACTTCACCGGTTACGAGACCTTGACGGGACAGGGCCAGGTCGTCGCGTTATATATAGATGGCAAACCGGTCACCGAGGTCAACGCCGGACAACACGCCGCGATGATACTGGATCGCACTCCCTTTTATGCCGAGTCGGGCGGGCAGGTCGGCGACCGCGGTTATTTGCACAAGACCAATGCCACGTTTGAAGTCCAGGACACGCGCAAACACGGCGCCGCGCACGCCCACTACGGCGTGCTCAAGTCCGGCCACATCAAGCTCGGCGATCACCTGCAAGCCCAGGTGGACGGGCAGGCCCGCATCGCCACGGCCTACAATCACTCCGCCACTCACCTGCTGCACGCCGCACTGCGCCGCGTGCTGGGCGAACACGTCCAGCAAAAGGGGTCGCTGGTGGATGCAGAACGCCTGCGCTTTGATTTCGCTCACTTCGAACCGCTGACGGCGGAGCAGATCAAGGAGATCGAACGCCTGGTCAACGCCCAGATCCGCGCCAACAACGCCGTCGAGACACGCATCATGTCCATAGACGAAGCCATGAAGAGTGGCGCACTTGCGTTGTTTGGCGAAAAATACGGCGAACAGGTGCGCGTGCTGCGCATGGGCGATTTCTCGACCGAACTATGCGGCGGCACGCACGTGAGTCGCAGCGGGGACATCGGACTCTTCAAGATCGTCAGCGAAGGCGGTGTCGCCGCGGGCGTGCGCCGCATCGAGGCGGTCACCGGCGAGGCGGCCCTGAAAGTATTGGAAGAAAATGAGCAGCATCTGCTGCGGGTGGCCGACCTGGTCAAGGGCGGGCGCGACAACGTGGACGATAAGGTACGTCAACTGCTGGAGCGTACCCGCAGGCTTGAAAAGGAACTTGAACATCTCAAGGGCAAGCTCGCCAGCTCCGTGGGCGACGACCTCGCCGCGCAGGCGCAACAGATCAACGGCATCCAGGTGCTCGCGGCACGGCTGGACGACGCGGACGCCAAATCTTTGCGCGACACCGTGGATCAACTCAAGAACAAACTCGGCTCCGCCGCCGTGGTGCTGGCGACCGTGAGCGACGGCAAGGTCAATCTGGTGGCGGGTGTCACCAACGACTATAACGCTCGCATCAAGGCGGGTGATCTGGTGAACATGGTCGCCCAACAGGTGGGAGGCAAGGGCGGCGGGCGCGCTGATATGGCGCAGGCCGGCGGCACTCATCCCGAGGCGCTCGATGGTGCGCTCAAATCCGTCGCCGATTGGGTAGAAGCGCAGCTTCGTTAAAGTCCTGCACTTTATTTGTTTGTCTATTCCGTCATCAGGTGCTAATCTGCGCCATTTTCACAAGACGTAATAATGGAACCGCTGCAAAATAAGAAGTTTGGCTTGAGACGAGGCGCGGCGAAGTTGAGTAGCGCAGTGTACACGTCAGTACATGAGCAGCGGAAACGAGCCGCAACGACGTATCAAGACAAAATCCGCAGTTTTGCAGAGGTTTCATAATGTCATTGATCGTACAGAAGTACGGGGGCACCTCGGTCGGCAGTCCGCAGCGCATCCAGGATGTCGCGGAAAAGGTCATGAACTGCCGCGAGCAAGGCGATGATGTCGTCGTCGTCGTGTCCGCCATGAGCGGCGAGACGGACCGCCTGATCCGGCTCGCCAAGGAGATCGCTCAGCGTCCCAGCGCACGTGAACTCGATGTCCTGCTCTCGACCGGCGAACAAGCGACCATCGCCCTACTCAGCATGGCGCTGGAAGAGCGCGGCTGCGCGGCGCGCTCGTATACCGGCGCGCAGGTACACATCCTTACCGACAACGCCTACAACAAGGCCCGCATCGTGGACATAGACTCGGCGCGCATCCACAAGGATCTCGCCGAGGGCCGCGTGGTGGTAGTGGCCGGCTTTCAGGGCGTGGACCGCGAAGGCAACATCACCACTTTGGGGCGCGGCGGCTCGGACACCACCGCGGTCGCGCTCGCCGCGGCGCTCAAGGCGGACGAATGCCAGATCTACACCGACGTGGATGGCGTCTACACCACCGACCCGCGCGTGGTACCGCAGGCGCGCCGCCTGGACCGCATCACCTACGAGGAGATGCTGGAGATGGCGAGCCTGGGCGCCAAGGTGTTGCAGATCCGCTCGGT
>JAYUCX010000087.1:0-3885 GCA_043740145.1 Gammaproteobacteria bacterium | reverse complement strand
TCTTCGAGAGCCCGATGTCCCAGGTGTGCCCGCGCACGAGGCCGTTGGTGTTGTGATAGGCCATGGGGTGCCCGAAGACATTCACCTCCGCCTTGTCGCGCGTCGAGTACTGGCGAATGACCGGATACTCATGCGCGGCCTGCACGAGCCGAACGAGGTCCGCGCCGGTGGAAACGTTGGCCGAGGTGAGGCCGGTGGAATCCTCGAAGCGCGAGTTCGCCATGCCCAGCGAGCGGGCCTTCTCGTTCATCGCTGCGACGAACACCTGGGTTCCGCCGGGATAGGTGCGCGCCAGCGCCGCCGCGGCGCGGTTTTCGGAGGCCATCAGGGCGAGCAGCAGGAGTTCGTTCCTGGTGAGGACGGCGCCGGGACGCAGGCGCGAGTGGGTGCCCTTCAACTGGTCCATGTCCTCCGAACTGATCACCACCCGGTCCTCGAGGTTGAGGCCCCGGTCGAGCGTGACCATGGCGGTCATGAGCTTGGTGATCGAGGCGATGGGCTTTTGAACGTCCGCATCCTTGGCATAAAGGGTCTTCCCGGTGATTTGATCTATGACTATCGCCTGACTCGCCGCCAGACTCAGCGGTAGGTCATTTGAACCCTCATCCCTTACTGCCTCTTTCGCGAATGCAGCGCTAAACACGCTGGCAAGAAGGAATACCGCAATGGACCGGCTTATTATCTTATTCATTTTTGGTTGTCATCCAGTAGGTGGATCTTAGCGTCGCCCCTAAAATTCTTACCGCAAGACTGCTTTACTACAGTTACAGAGTAAAATATGACTCTACATTAACACCACATGTTATTTACCTGTAATCATTGCAATAGTCAAGCCGAGAATCGTGTTTAGACTAAGTATAAATTTTAACATGCGGGGTAAAATCGGTGAAATAGTAATAAGGACCATTGGGGAGACAGACAATCTTGGGCTTTTGAGACTGTGCATTGGGTTCCATATCAGCACCTCCGTGAATACCGGCTAACACGTAAAACTATCTTACTCCTTACACTATAGAATCAGCCAAAGTGGCACACGTAATCCAGCAAATCGGTAACTTCGATATCAAAGCAAGTCTTCGCTGGGATGGAGAATTTTTGACCTGTGTTGTAATCACTCCAATTCTTGGGGTCACCGATTTTGACGCGGCACTTTCCTTGCGTCACCTCAATCACTTCCGGCTCATCGGTATTAAAGGTATAGGCGCCAGGCAGCATCACGCCTAGCGTGAGACGCTTGCCATCGGGTGTAATGACAGTGCGGCTGGTCACATTGCCGCCGTGATACACGTTGGCCTTTTTCTTGACTTCGACATTCTTGAAACTCATTTCTTCTTCCTCAATTTTTCCGCAATACGCATGCGCAAGGCGTTCAATTTGATAAACCCTCCCGCATCGGCCTGGTTATAAGCCCCTGCATCTTCCTCAAAGGTGGCGATGCTCATGTCAAACAGACTGTCGGTTTCGGATTTTCTCCCCACCACAGTAACATTGCCCTTATAGAGCTTCACACGCACCACACCGTTGACGGTGGCTTGCGAGGCGTCAATCATCTGTTGTAGTAATTTGCGCTCCGGGCTCCACCAGTAGCCGTTGTAAATCAGGCTCGCATAACGCGGCATCATCTCGTCCTTGAGGTGCGCGACCTCGCGGTCCAGCGTGATGGACTCGATGGCGCGGTGCGCCTTGAGCATGATGGTGCCGCCCGGCGTTTCGTAACAGCCGCGCGACTTCATACCGACATAGCGATTCTCGACAATATCCAACCGGCCGATGCCATTCGCGCCGCCGATACGGTTCAACGTCTCCAGCACCCTGGCCGGCGTCATCGCCTCACCATTAATAGCGGCGATATCACCCTTGGCATAAGTCAACTCAAGATAAATCGCCTTGTCGGGCGCCTTCTCCGGGGACACCGTCCAGCGCCACATGTCTTCCTCGGACTCGGCCCAAGGATCTTCCAGCACCCCGCCTTCGTAAGAGATGTGCAATAGATTGGCATCCATCGAATACGGTGATTTCTTGCCGCGTTTCATCTCGACGGGAATACCGTGCCGCTCCGCATAGGCCAGCAGTTTTTCACGCGATGTCAGATCCCACTCGCGCCACGGCGCGATCACACGTACATCGGGCTTTAGTGCGTAGTAACCCAACTCAAAACGCACCTGGTCGTTACCCTTCCCCGTCGCACCATGCGACACGGCATCCGCACCGGTTTGATTGGCGATCTCGATCTGGCGCTTGGCAATCAAGGGCCGGGCGATGGAGGTGCCGAGCAGGTATTCGCCCTCGTAAATCGCATTGGCGCGGAACATGGGAAACACGAAATCACGCGCAAACTCTTCACGCAGATCGTCAATATAGATTTCCTTAACCCCCGCCGCCTTTGCCTTGGCGCGCGCTGGCTCGACCTCTTCGCCCTGGCCGATGTCAGCGGTAAAGGTCACCACCTCACAATGATAGTTTTCTTGCAACCATTTGAGGATGACGGAGGTATCGAGACCACCGGAGTAGGCCAAAACGACTTTTTTTACCGAGTGTGACATAGCAGGTTTCCCGTGTGGATCGACAAGAAGTTTAAGGTTGGATTATAGCGGAAGCCGCCGTAATTAGTCGCCAGCCTTTGGCTCAGCATGCGCTGCAAGGGCCGGTTTGAAACCCGCCCCTACGCCCTGGGCCGGAACCGATGCCGCAGGTATTCGACCAGGCCCGGCAGGATGGAAAGAATGATGATACCCAGGATCACCAGGGTCAGATTCTGCTTGACTATGGGCAGATCGCCGAACAAATAGCCGCCGAACACGAACAGCGTGACCCAGAGCAACCCGCCCACCACATTGAACGTGATGAAGCGGCCGTAGGCCATGCTGCCGATGCCGGCGACAAACGGCGCAAAGGTGCGGAGGATGGGCATGAAGCGCGCGATGATGATGGTCTTGCCGCCGTGCTTTTCATAGAAGCGCTGGGTGAGTAGCAGGTGCTCGCGCTTGAAAAAGCGCGCTTGCCCGGAACTGAACACTGCGGGCCCGACGCGCCGGCCAATCCAGTAATTGACGGTATCACCCAGTACCGCGGCGATGGCGAGGCTCATGACCAGCACATAGGGATTGAGCAGGTCCGCGCCCGCCAGCGTGCCGGCGACAAACAACAGCGAATCGCCGGGCAACAGGGGCAAAATCACCAGCCCCGTCTCGCAGAAAACGACCAGGAACAACAAGGCATAGACCCAGCCCCCATATTCGCCCACCAGCGCTGCCAAGTAGTGATCCAAATGCAGGAACAGATCGACGAACTGGGCGAGCAGATCCATGGGTGGAAGGAGGCCGGATAGCGAACCTAGCCGGCCTTGGTCGCCTTGGCGCTGCTACGGCGCAGGCGCGACAACAGTCGCCGCGCCATGTCGCCGAATAGTTCGGTTTGGGTGGGGTGCGGATGGATGGCGTGCGCGACCTGTTCCAGCGTCATGTCGCCCGCCACCATCATCACCGCTTCGCCGATTAAAGTGTCGGCGTGATCGGCAAGGAAATGCACGCCGATAATGCGACGCGTTTTCTTGTCGGCGACCAGTTTAATCAGGCCCAGGGTTTCATCGGTAATCATGGCCTTGGCATCGATGCTCATGGGCACTTTGACTTCTACGGCGTCTATGTTCCTCCCCTTGGCCTGTTCCACGGACAAGCCCACAAACGCGGCCTGCGGGCGCGTGAAGATCACGCCGCAGTCTTTGTCCTGATTGTATTTGGCGTCTTCGCCGATGATGTTCGCTGCGACGACGCGCCCCTGCGTGCCTGCGGTGTGCGCGAGCATGTAGCCGCCGATCACGTCGCCCACCGCGAAGATGTGCGGCACATTGGTGCGGCAGCGCGCATCGGCTTTAATCACGCCCTT
>JAYUCX010000086.1:0-1541 GCA_043740145.1 Gammaproteobacteria bacterium | reverse complement strand
TTGGAAACCATGCTGCGCGGCATGCACCCGTATGAACTGCCGGAAATTATCGCTGTGCCTATCAGCGCCGGATTGCCTGCTTATCTGGAGTGGATCGGCCGTGAGACTCAGTCGTAAAGGACACCTCTAAAAATGCGTCTTTTGCTCCAATACTGCGTTGCAGCTTGTCTGCGCTGCTCACATACTGGCGTGTATGCTGCGCTGCTCGACTGCGCTGTGCCTTGTCTTGAAGCAAAATCCATCATTTTTAGAGGTGCCCTAAAGTGAAAAGCGTGCTGTGGGCGCTACTCGCAGGCTGGAGTGGCCTGGTAGCGGCCGTGAATCCCGATGAGCTGCTGCCTGTTGAGCAGGCCTTTAAGCTCAGCGCCGAGACAAAAGATGAGAAGATGCTGCACGTGCAGTGGGACATCGCCGACGGCTATTACCTCTACCGTGAACGTTTTAAGTTCACGATTGACACACCGGGCGTTGCACTAGGCGCGCCGAATTTTCCGCCGGGCAAGAAAAAGACCGATCAGTTCTTCGGCGAGATGGAGATCTACCGTCATCAAGTGAGCGTGGATATTCCCGTCACCCGCAGCGATCAGAGTGTCACGAAGATTGCGCTGACGACGGTCTCGCAGGGCTGCGCCGATGTTGGCATATGTTATCCGCCGCAGACCCAAAAGCTAACGCTGACCTTGCCGGCGGTGCAGTCACAAGGCGCAGCGGACGCTCATCCGGTATCCCAATTTCTGAACAATCTCGGCGCCAAGCTCGGCGCGGGCCTCGGGTTCAACGACCCGGCAAATAAATTCCTCGAACCCGATCGGGCCTATGCGCTCACCGTCGAGGCGGTGGACGGCCACACGCTGGTCGCGCGCTGGCAGATCGCCGAGGATTATTATCTCTACCGCGACAAATTCGCCTTTCGTTTGGTGAACGACATGGGCGATGTGCAGTTGGGCGCGCCGCAGTTTCCGCCCGCCGAGCTCAAGACCGATGAAGCGATGGGCAAGACCTGGGTCTATCACGACCAGGTAGCCGTGGCTATTCCGTTGCAGCGCACTACCGGAGCGCCGGCGGAGATTCATCTCGAGGCCAAATATCAAGGTTGCGCCGAGGCAGGTTTTTGTTATCCACCCATGACCAAGACCGTGTCCCTGGATTTGCCCGCCGCGGTGGCTGCCGCGCTGTCGAACGCCGCTCCGCCCGCCGTGACTGAGCAGGACCGGCTGGCACGGGTGCTGACGAGCGGTCATATCGGGTGGGCGTTACTCACCTTCTTTGGGCTGGGTCTTTTGCTGGCCTTCACGCCGTGCGTATTTCCGATGATTCCTATCCTCTCCAGCATCATCGTAGGTCAGCACGCGGAGCAGAGCCCGCGCAAAGCCTTTGTGTTGTCGCTGGTATATGTGTTGGCGATGGCGTTCACCTACACCGTGCTTGGCGTGATCGCGGGACGGTTCGGAGAAAACCTTCAGGCCGCCTCGCAAAATCCCTGGATTCTGGGCAGCTTCAGCGCGGTGTTCGTGGTGCTGGCGTTCTCGATGTTCGGCCTT